>DATJOV010000282.1:0-13223 GCA_035506735.1 Acidimicrobiales bacterium
GTCGTCAGCGCCGCGCCGGCGGGCACGGCGGTCACGGCCGCCCCCCGGCACCGTCGGCCCGGAACTCCACGCTCTCCCGGGTGAGCTCCATGTAGGCCTGCTCGAGCGAGGCCCCCTGGGGGGCCAGCTCGTGCAGGGCCACGCCGAGGCGGGCCGCGGTGTCGCCGATGACGGGGGCGTCGAGCCCGGCCACCAGCATGGCGCCGTCGGGTTCCACCGTCACCGTCGCACCGGCCGCGCTGAGGGCGTCGAGCAGCGTGTCGCGCCCGGGCGATCGCACCCGCACGTGGGCCTCGGAGCTCTGCGCCACGAACTGCGCCATGGGCGTGTCGGCGATGAGGTGCCCCCGCCCGATGACGACCACGTGGTCGGCGGTGAGCGCCATCTCGCTCATGAGGTGGCTGGAAACGAACACGGCCCGGCCCTCGCCCGCCAGGCCCCGGAGCAACGTGCGCACCCACAGGATCCCCTCGGGGTCGAGGCCGTTGACGGGCTCGTCGAACAGGAGCACCCCGGGGTCGCCGAGCATGGCCGCGGCGATGCCGAGGCGCTGGGTCATGCCCAGGGAGAACTTGCCGGCCCGGCGCCCGGCCACGGCGCTGAGCCCCACCAGCTCGAGCACCTCGTCCACGCGTCGGTCCGGCACGGCGTTGGTCTGGGCCAGGGCCCGCAGATGGTTGCGGGCGCTGCGGCCGGGATGGACGGCCTTGGCCTCGAGCAGCCCCCCGACCTCGCGCAGAGGCCAGGGCAGGTCGTGGTAGCGGCGACCGTTCACGGTCACGTGCCCGGCGTCGGGACGGTCCAGGCCCATCACCATGCGCATGGTGGTGGACTTGCCCGACCCGTTGGGCCCGAGGAACCCGGTGACCTGCCCGGGGGCCACGTCGAAGGAGAGGTCGTCGACGGCGCGGGTGGGGCCGTAGTGCTTGGTCAGTCCCCGTACCTCGATCACGCCCTCGCCTCCCCCGACACCGTAGGCCACCGCCCTCGGTTGACGGCGCCGCCGCCTCAGGCGGTGTGGGGGGGATGGTGGGGGTCGCCGGCCCGGAAGAAGTGGGCGAAGAGACCGTCCACCCCGGCCCCGTGCAGGGTCATGCCCCCGTCCACCACGACGGTCTGCCCTGTCACGAAACGGGCCAGGTCCGAGCACAGGAAGACCACCACGTCGGCCACGTCCTCTGGCTCGCCCACCCGGTCGGCGGGGGTCATGGCCCGGTAGTGGCCCTCGGCGTCGGGGAGGAGCTCGAGCAGGGGGGCGGTGAGCTTGGTGCGGATCATCCCCGGCGCCACGGCGTTGACCCGGATGACCGGCCCGTACTCCAGGGCGGCCGATGCCGTGAGGGCCATCACCCCCGCCTTGGCGGCCGAGTAGGGGGTCTCGCCCGCCGAGGGCCGGGTGGCGCTGATGGAGGCCGTGCTCACCACGGCCCCGCCCCCCGAGGCCAGCATGTGGGGCACCGCCGCCCGCATGCCGTGGAACACGCCGTGGAGGTTGAGGCGCACGATGCGGTCCCACTCGTCGGGGTCCCACCCCGCCAGCGACGACATGGTGCTGCCCCCGGCGTTGTTGAACAGGAGCGAGAGCCCCCCGAGCTGGCGGGCGGCCTCGCCCACCGCCTCCACCATGGCCTCGGCGTCGGTGACGTCGACGGCCAGGCCCACGCCCCCGACGGCCTCCGCCGTCTCCTTGGCCCCGGGCCCGTCGATGTCGAGCACGGCCACGGTGGCGCCCTCGGCCGCGAAGCGCCGGGCCACGGCCCGGCCGATGCCCGAGGCCCCGCCGGTCACGACGGCCCGTCCTCCGTCCAGCAGTCCCATGTCAGCCGATCTCCTCGCTCGGGGGCTCCTCGCCGTGCTGGCCCGGGCCCGTCAGCATGTCGCGCAGCTCGCGCTTGAGCACCTTGCCCTGGGGGTTGCGGGGCAGGGGCTCGGCGCGGAACCAGATGTGGGTGGGCACCTTGAAGCCGGCCAGGCGCTCCTGGACGTGGTGGGCCAGCTCGTCGGCCCGCACCGCGCTCCCCGGCCGCAGGACCACGGCCGCCCCCACCTCCTCGCCCAGCACGGGGTGGGGCACGCCGATGACGGCGGCGTCGGCCACGGCGGGGTGCTCGAACAGGGCGGCCTCGACCTCGACCGAGTACACGTTCTCTCCCCCCCGGATCACCATGTCCTTGGCCCGGTCCACGATGGAGACGAAGCCGTCGTCGTCGATGCGGGCCACGTCGCCCGAGTGCAGCCACCCCCGGGAGAACGACGCCGCCGTGGCCTCGGGCTTGTTCCAGTAGCCCCGCACCACGTTGGGCCCCTTGATCCACAGCTCGCCCACCACGTCGGGTCCCGTGGGCAGGTCGGCGGTGGGCTCCTCGCCCTCGAAGCCCTCGGGCACCACGGCCACGTCGCACACCGGCACGGGCGGGCCCACGCTGTCGGGGCGGGCCACGTAGTCGTCGCCGGTGATCATGGTGGTGACCGAGGAGGTCTCGGTGAGGCCGTAGCCGTTGGAGGGGGCCCCCACCGGGAAGTGCTCCTTGATGCGGCGCACGAGGTCGGGCGGGGCGGGGGCACCGCCGTAGGCGATGGCCCGCACCGAGGAGGTGTCGCGCCGGGCGAAGCTGGGCGAGTCGATGACCTGCATGACCATGGCCGGTACCCCGCCGAAGGTCACGACCTTCTCCCGCTCGATGAGCTCGAGGGCCCGCTCGGGGTCCCAGTGGTGCATCATCACCAGCTTGTTCCCCGCCGCCGTGTTGGCCACCAGCACCGAGTGGCAGCCGGTGGCGTGGAAGAGGGGCACCGACAGGAGATAGGAGCCCTGGCGCGCCGGGCGACCCCCGTCGGCGCCGGCCGTCGCCCCGCCCGGGCCCCCGGCCGTGTCCGCCCCGGCCAGGTCCTCCCCCGTGGGCGAGCGCAGCCCGGCCCGGGTGTTGAGGAAGAACAGGCTCATGAGATTGGTGCACATGTTGCGGTGGCTCCCGACCGCCCCTTTGGGGCTGCCGGTCGTGCCCGAGGTGTAGAAGATGGTGGCGTCGTCGTCGGGGTCGAGGGTGACGGCCGGGAGGGCGGCGTCGGGCCCCGCCCCCTCGACCAGCTCGGCGTAGGGGACGACGGGCACGGCGAGCCCGGGAGGCACCTCCACCGGGGAGCGGTCCTCGTGGGTGACCACCACGGCCCGAAGGTCGGGGAGCTCGCCCAGGTGGGGGGCGATGCGCTCCAGGCGGGCGGCGTCCACCACGGCCACCACGGTGCCGGAGTCGGCCAGGCCGTAGCGCAGCTCGGGGCCGGTCCACCAGGCGTTGAGGGGCACCACCACAGCACCCGCCACCGCCGCGCCCCAGAAGCTCACGGCCCACTCCGGGAGGTTGCGCATGGCGATGGCGACGCGCTCTCCCGGCCCCACGCCGAAGCGCTCCCCCAGGCGGGTGGCCAGGGTGGCGGCCAGGCGGAAGTGCTCCTCGAAGGTGATGCGCTCGTCCTCGTAGACCAGGTAGTCCTTGTCCCCGTGGGCCCGGGACAGCTCGAGGACCACGCGCAGGTCGTCGGGGCAGTGCTTCCACACCCGGGTGGGCACGCCCCGGATGGGGCGCACCTCCATCTCGAACATCTGCCCCGGGGCGACGAGGCTCCGGGTGGCCTCGTCGATGGACGGCGGGCGCCCGCTCACCGCTGCAGCCTCAGCCCGGGTCGCCGCGCTGGGCGGGTGGGCGGCGCCGGCGCCAGGCGTCGGCGATGGCGGGCGGGGTCCAGCCGTCGTCGGAGGGGTCGACCGTGGTCCCGGGCGCGACCAGGGCGTCGATGCGGTCCAGGACCTCGTCGTCGAGGGCCACGTCCACCGCCCCCAGGGTCCCCATGAGCTGCTCCATGGTCCTCGGGCCGATGATGGCGGCCGTCACGGCGGGGTGGGTGAGGACGAAGGCCAGGGCCAGGTGGGTGAGGGGCACCCCGGCGTGGCGGGCCAGGTCCACCAGGTGCTCGACCACCTCGAGCTTGGCCGCCACCTCGGGGCGCTCGGGGGAGAAGCGCTCGGGGATGCGGCTGGCGCGGCCCCCCTGGGGGAGGGGGGCGTCCTTGCGGTAGCGCCCGGTGAGCCACCCCCCGTTGAGGGGGCTCCACACGATGACCCCCATGCCGTAGCGCTGGCAGGTGGGGAGGACCTGGGCCTCGACCCGCCGGGCCAGGAGGGAGTAGGGGGGCTGCTCGCAGGCGAAGCGCTCCCGGCCCCGGCGCTCGGCCACCCAGTGCGCCTCCACGATGAGGTCGGCCGGAAAGGTGGAGCACCCCACGGCCCGCACCTTGCCCTGGTGCACCAGGTCGGAGAGGGCGCCCAGGGTCTCGTCGATGTCGCACGTGGGGTCGGGCCGGTGGATCTGGTAGAGGTCGATCCAGTCGGTGCGCAGGCGGCGCAGGCTCGACTCCACCTCGCGCACGATCCAGCGCCGGGAGTTGCCGGCCATGTTGGGGTCGGCGCCCATGGGACCGTGCACCTTGGTGGCCAGGATCACCCCGTCGCGACGCCCGCCCCCGAGAGCCTTGGCCACGATCTCCTCGGACTCCCCGCCCGAGTAGACGTCGGCGGTGTCGACGAAGTTGATCCCGGCGTCGAGGGCGGCGTGGACGATGCGCACGCAGTCGTCGTGGTCGGTGTTGCCCCAGGCGCCGAACATCATGGCGCCGAGGCACAGGGGCGACACCCGCATGCCGGTGCGTCCCAGGGTGTGCATCTTCACGAGGCGGCGTCCTCCCGTGCGGCGGCGCCGGCCGGGGCCGCCTCCTGGTCTTCCGGGGCCCGGGCCGGGTCGGGGGCGAAGATGGTGCGGCGGTAGTAGGCCAGCTCGGCCACCGACTCCCGCACGTCGTCGAGGGCCCGGTGCGTGGTCTTCTTGGCCGGGGCCTTGCGCAGCACCTTGGGGTACCAGCGCCGGCACAGCTCCTTGAGGGTGGAGACGTCCACCGAGCGGTAGTGGAGCCAGGCCTCGACGTCGGGGAGCTGGGCGGCCAGGAAGCGCCGGTCGGTGCCGATGGAATTGCCGCACAAAGGGACCGTGCCCCGCTCCGGGACCTGGGCCTGGAGGAAGGCCAGGGTCTGGCGCCCGGCCTCCTCCAGCGTGAGGGTCGAGGCCTCGATGGCCCCGAGCAGCCCCGAGCGGGTGTGCATGTCGCGCACCACCGGCTCCATGGCTCCCAGCTGCTCCTCGGTGGCGTGCACCACCAGGTCGGGCCCCTCGGCCACCACGGTCAGCTCGTCGTCGGTCACCAGGGTGGCGATCTCCACGATGACGTGGCGGGCGGGGTCGAGCCCGGTCATCTCCAGGTCCATCCAGACCAGCATCGGCGTGATGCTACCGGGCGCCCCGCGCGCCGTCCGTGGCCGGGTCCGGGCACGGAGCGGGGCGGCACGGCACGACCGGTGGGTGGCGCCGAGGTGGCCCAGGGGAGTGGGCGCCCGGCGAGGGGGGGACGGTAGGGTGCGGCGGTGCTCGAGGTGCCGCTCGTCCGCCTCGATCCCGACCTGCCGGTGCCGTCCTACGCGCATCCCGGTGACGCCGGGGCCGACCTCCACGCCCGCCAGGACGCCGTCCTGGCCCCCGGGGGTGGCCGGGCCCTGGTGCCCACGGGGGTGGCGCTGGCCCTGCCCCCCGGCTACGCCGGCTTCGTGCTCCCCCGCAGCGGCCTGGCCCTTCGCCACGGGGTCACCTGCCTCAACACCCCGGGCCTCATCGACGCCGGGTACCGCGACGAGCTCCGGGTCCTCCTGGTCAACACCGATCCGGCCCAGCCCTACCAGGTGCAGCGGGGCGACCGCATCGCCCAGCTCGTCATCCAGGCGGTGCAGGAGGCGGCGTTCCTGGAGGTGGGCGGGGAGGAGCTCCCCGAGTCGTCGCGCGGGCTCGGTGGCTTCGGCCACACCGGGCGATGAGAGGGGCGGCGTCCTGATGGAGCGCATGCGTGGCCTCGACGCTGCCTTCCTGGCCCTGGAGACCCCCACCATGCACCTCCACGTGGGGGCGGTCCTCGTCCTCGACCCCGACGCCGCCGGCGACGGCGACGACGGCCCCGGGGCGCGCTTCGAGCGGCTGCGGGGCGTGGTGGAGGAGCGCCTCCATCTGGTCCCCGCCCTGCGACGGCGGGTGGTGCGGGTCCCGTTCGGCCTGCACCACCCCGTGTGGGTGGACGATCCCGGCTTCGACCTCGACCACCACGTGCGGCGGGGGAGCCTGCCCGGTCCCGGGGGGCCGGGCGAGCTGGCCGGCTTCGTGGCCGAGCTGGCCGGGCGGGCCCTGGACGAGCGCAGCCCCCTGTGGGAGCTCCACCTGGTGGAGGGGCTCGAGTCGGGCCACGTGGCCCTGGTCCCCAAGGTCCACCACGCCCTCTTCGACGGGGTCTCGGGCCTCGAGGTCATCGCCTCGTTCCTCGACACCGGGCCCGTGCCCCGGGCCGTGCCCGGGCCGGGCCGGGCCTGGCGTCCCGAGACGGTGCCCACCGAGGTGGAGCTCATGGGGGCGGCGGTGTCGTCGCTCCTGCGCCAGCCCGAGCGCGCCCTCGACGCCCTGCGCCGCAGCGCCGGGGCCGTGCGGGACCTGAGCGCCCGCAACCGCCGCCTGCGCGAGGAGGACGACGTCCTCCCTCCCCCCGCCCCGTTCCGCGCCCCCCGCACCTCGCTCAACGGGGCCATCTCGCCCCACCGCCGCCTCGCCTTCGCCCAGACGCCGCTGGAGGAGATCCGTTCGGTGCGCCGGGTGTTCGGCGGGACGGTGAACGACGTGGTGCTCGCCGCCGTGGCCGGCGCCCTGCGCCGGCTGCTGGCCGAGCGGGGCGAAGATCTCGACGAGGCCCTCGTTGCCATGGTCCCCATGTCGGCGCGCCGGGGGGAAACGGGCGGGGCCGGGAACCGGATCTCGGCCATGCTCGTCTCCCTGGCCACCTGTATCGCCGATCCGGTCGAGCGCCTCACCACCATCGCGGCGGGGACGCGCCTGGCCAAGGAGCAGGCCCGGGTCCTGTCGGAGGACCTCGTGCGGGGGTGGGCCCAGCTGGCCTTCCCCGCCCTCTCGACCCGGGTGGCCCGCCTGGCCGGCAACCTGCGCCTCTTCGACCATGTCCCGCCCCTCTTCAACGTGCTCGTGTCCAACGTCAGGGGGCCGGAGTTCCCGCTGTGGTGCGCCGGGTCACGGCTGGTGGCGCTCTACCCGCTCGGACCGCTCATCGAGGGGGTGGGCCTCAACGTCACCGTGGCCAGCTACGAGGGGACCCTGTACGTGGGCATCCTCGGGTGCCGGGACCTCGTGCCCGAGGTCGAGCGCTTGGGGGACCACCTGGGTGAGGCCTTCGCCGAGCTGGGCAAGGCCGCCGCCCGCCACGGAGGGCACTGGGCCTGACCTGGCCCGCCCCGACGCCGGGCACCCGGATCAGGGGTCGTGGGCTCGGGCACGGGAGCGTTGGTACACTGAGTCCGCTGGCGGACGTGGCTCAGTTGGTAGAGCACAACCTTGCCAAGGTTGGGGTCGCGGGTTCGAATCCCGTCGTCCGCTCCAGGTCAGAGGCCCTTTTCGGGGCCTCTGCGTGCATTTCGGGGCCTTCCATCGCGCGGGCCCGCGCCATCGCCGGGGTCGCGCTGCCCGTTTTCGGCGTCGGTGACGGGGTCCGCTACGGGTCGGAGAGGCAGAAATCGAGCCGGCTTAGCCAGCTTCGAGAGCGCCTCGTGCGTCAGTGGGGAGCGATTCGCCCGCCTCGAGCGGTCTGTCCTTGAGCATTTCCACCTGAGGCCTCTATGCGGTGATGTCCCGCCCACCGTCCACTCGCCTCGTCCCTCGGCCACTCGACGAGCGTCGGACCCCCAGGAGGACTAGACCTTTGGGCCAGTGGGTGCGGTGGGGAGCTTGCGGAGGCGTTGCATCCTGGTCGCGGGAACGACCGTCCTGCTAACCGGATGCGGGCCGCCTGCGATGCGTCCATCGGAGCGGCACATCTCGGTTCCCACGACCCCGGCGACCTCGACCACGACCACGGCGGCGACGACGACGACCACGGCAGCCACGACCCCCGTGGCGCCGACCACCTCGCTACCGACCACGGTGCCGAGCACTTCGATCGTGGAGCGGGTCGTCCTGCCGGAAGACTCGATGGTGACCGGGTCGTCGATGGCTGCATGAGTCATTGTCGAGAACAATTCTGGGAGCGCTTTCGACGTGACCGGCTGTGGCCTGTTCCAGATTCTGCTGATTAGCGCCACCATCCACGCGGATGCGGTATGGCCTGCTTGCCTCGAGACGTATACGATCCCGGTCGGTCAGTCGAGCTATGCCGTGACCGTGGAAGCCGCCTACCCCAACTGTGTTGTCCAGTCTCCCTGTCCGACCGGTCAGCCTCTGCCTCCAGGCACGTACGAGGCGACCCTCTACCAAACGGGCATAGAGGCTTCCCCTCCAGCTCCAGTGCCCGTGCGCGTCACGTCGTAGTCACGCGCCATGTGGCGCCATGGCCGCAATGGTACGGGGAGCGTCCGGGGCTGCCGGCCGCTCGTCATCAGCGGGGCCAGGGTGGCCCGGTCCAGGACCGACGGCCCTCCAGGACCGCCTTTGGCCCGCCGGGAAGGTGGGGGCTCCGGTACATTGCGCGGCGGTGCCGGATCGTCGCATACCGCTCCTCCTGGCCGGGGAGGGACAGACCCTTCGGGCCTTCCTCGACTACCTGCGGGAGTCGATCGTGCGCAAGGCGAGTGGACTGGACGAGGCCACTTCCCGCCGATCGACGGTCGCGTCGGGGACGAGCCTGCTCGGCATCGTCAAGCACCTGACCACGGTGGAGATCACATGGTTCCAGTACGCCTTCGCCGGCGCGGACGGCGTCGTCCCGTCGGGCGATCTCGACTCCGACGACACGGTCGACTCGGTGGTGTCGGCGTACCGCGCTGCCACGGTGCAGAGCAATCGGATCGTGGACGACTGCGATGACCTCGAGCATCGCTGTGCCAGAGCGTTCCGGACTCCCGAGCCGATGTCGCTGCGCTGGGTCCTGGTCCACATGGTGGAGGAGACGGGACGCCATGCCGGACACGCCGACATCATCCGGGAGCAGATCGACGGTCAGACGGGACCATAGGGCCCCTTCAGCGGCGCCACGGACCTGGGCGCCATGCCGAGAAGACGGGAGCTGTCGGAGGCTGTCGACCTGGTCGGGACCGGCGTCGTCGAGATGGGCCCGATGTCGGGCCCGGGCGTGGGCCGAACCGGCGCTCAGCTGGTGCCGAGGAGCTGACGGGAGAGCTCCCGGACACGCCGATCGATCTCGTCGCGGATGGGTCGGACCTCCTCCAGGGGCCGCCCGGCCGGATCGGGGAGCTCCCAGTCGGCATAGTGCTTCCCGGGGTAGACGGGACAGGCGTCGCCGCATCCCATGGTGACGATGACGTCGGCGGTGCGGGCCGCATCGTCGGTCAGCCTGGTGGGGCGCTCGGCCGCGATGTCGATGCCCACCTCGGCCATGGCCGTCACGACGGCCGGGTTGAGCCTGTCGGCCGGGTCCGATCCGGCCGAGTGGACGACGATCCGGTCGCCGGCATGGTGGCGGAGGAGGGCAGCCGCCATCTGGGAGCGCCCGGCGTTGTGGACGCAGAGGAACAGCACCTCGGGTCGCGCCAGGGTCACCGGGCCGTCACCTCCGGTTCGGCGGCGACGACCGGGACGGGGGCCGACGGCAGGGCGTCGCCGGTGGGGGTCGGCCCCAGGCGGGGATACAGCACGAGGACGGCGACGCAGGCGGCGAGCCCGCCGAGGACCTGGGCACCGACGAAACTCGGGACCGACGAGGGCGCGATGCCGGCGAAGCTGGAGCTGAACATCCGCCCCACGGTGATGGCGGGGTTGGCGAAGCTCGTTGACGAGGTGAAGAAGTAGGCCGCACCGATGTACGCAGCTACTGCGGCCGGGGTGGTGCGGGACCGACCCGAGCGTCCGAGGGCGAAGACGAGGAGGAGCAGGCCCAACGTCGCCACGACCTCGGAGAGGAAGTGGGCGGGCGAAGCCCGGGATCGGGTCGAGAGCCCGGCCGGGAGGGAGAACATCACGTTGGCAACCACGGCCCCGCCGATGCACCCGGCGATCTGGGCGGGGACGTAGGCGGCGGCGTCGCGCCAGCGCAGGTCCCCGAAGGCGGCCGCAGCGAGGGAGACGACCGGGTTGACGTGACCGCCCGAGACGGGCCCGAACATCAAGATCACGGCGTAGAGCCCGGTGGCCGTGGCGGCGGCGTTCTCCAGGAGCTCGAGGCCGGTGGCCCCGGGGGACAGCCGTTGGGCGGCGATGCCGGAGCCGATGACGACGGCGGCGAGGAAGGCGGAGCCGAGGGTCTCGGCCACCACCCGCCGCCACAGGGCGACCGCCTGCACTGGTCAGCAGCAGGTGGCGGCGGGCTGGCCACCGCCCTGTAGCCCGCAGCACATGCTGGTCCCGTCGCCGCACGACCCCGCTTCGGGGGGAGCGTCGGCCAGCACGGCGTAGATCTCCCACGGCATGGCGTCGGGGTCCTGCACCCACACCTTGTCCTGGACGGCGTAGCAGCAGGTGGTCTCGTGCTCCTCGGTGGTGGCGAGGCCCTCGTCCGACAGGCGGGACGTGGCCCGGCCCACCGCGTCGGTGCCGTCCACCTCGACGCCGAGGTGGTTGAGGGCACCGGGTACCCCGTGGCCCCGACCGGACGGGGACTCGATGAGGACGAGCTTGAGCGGGGGGTCGACCACCGAGAAGTTGGCGTATCCGGGTCGCACCTTGGCCGGGGGGGCGTCGAAGAGCTTGGCGTAGAAGTCGATGGCGGCGCCGAGGTCCGACACGTTCAGGGCCAGTTGCAGACGAGCCACGGTGCCTCCAGTACATTGACGAAGATCGATTGGACTCAGTATCGTCATCGTATCGACATCTGTCAATGGGAGTAGGCGTGCCTCCATCGAAGCCGACAGCCGTGGTACCCGACGGGCTGTGCTGCACCCCGCTCACCCACGAGCCGCTCTCGCAGCGCGAGGCGGAGCGGACGGCGCCGGTGCTGGCCGCCCTCGGGGATCCGGTGCGTCTGCGGCTGCTGTCGCTGGTGGCGGCGGAGGGAGAGCTCTGCAGCTGCAGTCTCGAGGCCCCGCTGGGCAAGAGCCAGCCCACCATCTCCCATCACACCCGGGTCCTCGCCGAGGCCGGGCTCATCACCGGGGAGCGCAGGGGCAAGTGGACGTGGTGGCGCGTCGTCCCCGAGCGGTTGGAGGAATTGCGCCGGCTGCTCGGGGCCCCGTAGGCGCCCACGGTCGGCGCCTAAGGTGAGGGCATGGAGCCGGCCCCCGAACTGGCCCAGCTGGCGGAGCACGTCTTCCGGGCGTGGGAGGGGCGCGACCACAGAACGGTGATCGAGGTCCTGTCACCCGACCCGTCCACCCTCGTGATCGGCACGGATCCGGGGGAGTGGTGGATCGGCACCAAGGAGGTCTCCGCCGTCCTGCGCCTGCAGTGGGAGGAGATGCCGCCCTTTCGGCTCGACATCGGGGAGATCTCGGCGTGGAAGGAGGGCACCGTCGGCTGGATCGCCGTCCCGGTGTCGGTCACCTTCGAGGCTCAGCCGCCGGTCCTGGTCCGGTCCACGGCGGTGCTGCGACGCGAGGGGGCCTATTGGCACATCGTGCAATGGCACAACTCCATTGCCGTCGCCAACGAGGAGGCGGTGGGTGTCGGGCTGACGACGACCGTCGACGACATCCTCGCCGACGTCCAGGATCGGCACCCACCGTTGTCGGCGATGGCCGGCGACGGCTCGGTGGCGATCGCCTTCACCGATGTGGTGGGCTCGACTGCGCTCATGGAGACCCTGGGCGAGGATCGCTGGCTGGCCCTGTTGGACTGGCACAACGAGGTCGTCACCAGGCACACGGCGCTCTTCGGCGGCAGTGTCGTGAAGGGCCAGGGGGACGGGTTCATGCTGGCCTTCCCGGCCGCGGGGTCGGCGGCGGCGTGCGCGGTGGCGATCCAACGCGCCCTCGAGCCGGGGTGGGAGGGCATCCCCGTCGCCGCTCGTATCGGCATCCATTGTGGGAACGCCAAGGCGGAGGCCGGGGACTTCTTCGGGAGGACGGTCGTCCTCGCCGCCCGGATCTCGGCTGCGGCCGGGGCGGGGGAGGTGCTCGTCTCGGACGACGTCGAGGCCGGTCTTGCCGGGACCTTCGGCCTGGGGACGTCGAGGTCGCTGCTGCTCAAGGGGATCGCCGAGCCCCAGGAGGCGTTCCCGCTCACGTGGAATCGGGGATCGTAGGCCCCCACCGACGCGACCTCGTTGCCGCCCTCGTTGGCCGACCCGACCCACGCCCGTGGGGTGGTGCCGGCTGTTACCCGAGCAACTCCTCCAGGAGCGCACCCGGTCCTGCATCCGGCGACCAGTCGTCGGAGTGGCTCAGCACGAGGGCCTCACGGATGGTCTTGGCCATCTCCACCGTGGCCGCCCGTGACCGCCACGCCGGTCCGCGCTCGGGAGGGAGATAGGGGAGGCGTTCCACTCCCTCCAGTCTGCCAAGATCCGGGCGGGCCCGCTCGGGCGCCGGCCCGGCCCGGCCGCCGCCCGGTGGCCGGCCCCGGGCCGGCCACTGCGAGGGGGCCGTCGCCCACGTCCCGGAGCGGACACCCCCTACGATGCTCCTGGTCGGCGAGGCCGGGTCCGTCCGGCCCGACCGAGGCCCAGCAGCACGTCACCGGACCCACGGAGGCTCCATGGACGTCGTACCCACCCCACCGTCGGTCAAGGGGCCGGCCGAGTGGTTCACGGGCGAGGTATGGATCGACGCCATCGCCAGCGGCGAGGCCCCCCCTGGGCTCACGGTGAGCGCCGTGCACTTCCCCCCCGGGGCCCGGACGGCGTGGCACGCCCACACCCTGGGCCAGACGCTCCTGGTCACCGAGGGGCGGGGGCGCGTCCAGGCCCGCGGCTCGGGTGTGGTGGAGCTGCATCCCGGGGACGTGGTGGTCACGCCGGGAGGGGAGGAGCACTGGCACGGCGCCGCACCCGACCACGGCATGACCCACCTGTCGATGACCTCGGGTCCGGCGACGTGGGGCGAGCACGTGAACGAGGCCGAGTACCGCGCCCCTGCGGTGTAGCCCGGTCGGGTCGGGCGGAGGAGCGGTCCTCCACCGGGGGGCAGGGGACGGGCCGGGGTCGAGATAGTGATCTCCCGGACGGGTATCGCTTCGCGCACCTGACGTCCT
>DATJOV010000283.1:0-2368 GCA_035506735.1 Acidimicrobiales bacterium
CTCCTCCTCGGAGAAGAGCACGGTCAGGGCGGACACGGCCATCACGACGAGCCCGGCACCGGCGAATCCCAGGAGGATGCGAGCCCCGATGAACTCCGTCGGCGTGCGGGAGGAGGCGCACGCCAGCGAGCCGACGGCGAACAACACCAGGGAGAGGAGCATGACCTTCTTGCGGCCGTAGCGGTCGCCCATGAGCCCCGCCGGCAGCATGGCGGCGGCGAGGACCAGGGCATAGCCCGAGGAGAACCACTGGAGGTCGGACTCCGACGCCCGCAGGGCCCCGGCCAGGGTCGGAAGGGCGACGCTGAGCACGGTCAGGTCCATGCCCACGGCCAGCACGGCGAGCATCACGGCCCCGAGGGCCCACCACCGGCGTCCTCCGCTCGCCGTCACCACCATGGTCAGGCCTCTCTCGCGGCGAGGACGGGCAACTCCATGACCTGGGCTCCCTTCGTGGAACTCTGCGATAGTATCCTAAATGATAGCGCCTCTCAAAATATAGGGACTTTCGGTTCTTTCGAGGGGAGCGCCTCCGCCAGCGGGTTCGAGGCCACTTGCCCATCACGCCGGGCCGCTCGAGAGCACGGCGGCGCGGACCCGGTCCCGCCGTTCGCGCACGGCGACGTCGGGCAGTCCGACGGGCAAGCCGGGCAGGCCCGAGGGCACGTGGACCGCGACCGCGCCCGCGACCGGGTGCCCGGCCACGCCTGGAGGTGGCGGAGGGGATGGAGGCGAGCCCGCAGGGCTCCGGTGAGCCGGGCGGCCGCGCCCCGGAGCTCGGAGACCGGGGGCTGCCGATCGGTGCGGAGGCCGGTCCCTCGCAGGGCGGCGGCCGGCGAGGCGCGGTCGCCACGGGCAGGCCGCGTCTGTGACGCCGGTGCCGTCCGCCGGGAGGAGCTTCAGCGCACCGCCTGGCCGGCGCTGTCGACGGCGAACCAGTAGCCCCCGGAGTCGTCGATGTCCTGCCCGTTGTCCTCGCCCGCGGCGGTGTCCCCGATCCAGTGGTAGAGGGGCCAGCCGTCGTAGGTCACCTGGAGGGTGCCACCGGAACGCCGGGTCGTCCCCAGGAGGGCGTCCTCGGCCCCGGGACCCGCCACCGGCGTGGTCACCCCGGCCGGCAGGGTGAGGGGGGGCCAGCGCGAGGCGCAGTACCCCGAGCAGACGGAGCGTCCGCTGCGGGCGTCGGGCTCGAAGAGATACAGGGTGAGGCCGTAGCCGTCCACGAGCACGGGGCCGAGCCTGCCCACCTCGGCCGTGCGCACCATGTACCCGGGCCCGGCCGCCCCTGTGGTGGGGGCGGCGCCGTCGGGGATGCCGACGGCCCCCCCTGACCCGCTGCAGGCCCCCAGGGCCAGGGCGCAGCCGGCCGCCACGAGCGGCGCCACCCACCCCCGGCGCACCCCGGCACGGTGGCGCCGGCCGTGCCGGCGGGCGGGACGCGGGGCGGGGAGGGCCGGCGGGGGCGTGGTCAGCGGCCTTCGAACCGGGGGGGGCGCTTCTCGGCGAAGGCCCGCATGGCCTCCCCCGTGTCGGCCGTGCCGAAGTTGACGGTCTGGCACCGGGCTTCGTCCTCCAGGGCCTGGGCCAGGGTGACGGCGGTGCCGTTGTCGAGGAGGTTCTTGGTCATGGCCAGGGCCAGGGGCGGCCCGGCGGCCAGACGGCGGGCCCAGTCCTCGACGAAGGCGTCGAGCTCGCCGTCGGGGACCACCCGGTTGAGCAGCCCGTAGTCGAAGGCCTCCTGGGCCGACAGCATGTCGGCGAAGTAGGCCAGCTCCTTGGCCTTGTGCAGGCCCACCAGGCGGGGCAGCAGCCACGAGGACCCGCCGTCGAGGGACAGGCCGCGCTTGGCGAAGATCTCCGAGAAGCGGGCGTTGTCGGAGGCCACGGTGAGGTCGCAGTTCAGTGCCAGGCTCATCCCCGCCCCGGCCGCCACCCCCCGGATCTTGGCGATGGTGGGTTTGGGCAGCTCGTGCAGGGCCAGCATGACCCGGCCGAAGAAGCGCATGCGCACCACGTGGGGGTCGCCGGGGTCCCCGCTCACCCCGGCCGGGTCGCCGATGTCGGCCCCCGAGCAGAAGGCGCCCCCGGCCCCGGTGACGACCACCACGCGGTCGTCACGACGACGCCAGATCTCGCCCAGGGTGTCGAGGAGCTCCTGCCACATGAGGCCGTTGCCGGCGTTCTTGCGCTCGGGGCGGTTGAGGGTGATGGTCACCACGCCCTCGGCCCGGTCCACCAGGATGGTCTCGGTCGGCACGGCGACACCCTACCGAGCGTCGCGGGCAGCGCCCCACGCGCCCGAGAAGCAGCACCCCACACGCCCGAGAAGGCGTCCTCCAGCACCACCACCTCGAGGGCACCGTCGGGT
>DATJOV010000284.1:0-6219 GCA_035506735.1 Acidimicrobiales bacterium
CGTGCAGCACGTGGAGGGCACCGTCTACCTCGCCGTCAGCCTCCGCAACGTGGGCAGCGGGATCGCCGTGTGCCAGGGGTGGGCGGTGCGGCCCGGGCGCACCGCTTCGGGCGACGTCACCACCCACCTGCCGTTGGAGGAGTTCCGGCTCCAGTCCCGCGACCTCTACGTCCCGGCCGGGGACATCGGGATGTGGCAGGGGGCCCTGCGCGACCCCGACGACGGGGTGCGGCGGGCCGTGGCCGACGCCATCGAGGCCGGGGAGCAGCTGACGGTGGAGCTGCTCTACTCCGACCAGGTCGGGCGCCAGCGGACCATCTCCCGCATCGGCCTGGTGCCCACCGGGGAGGTGTGGCTGTCGAGCCTGAGCCGGCACTGGTACCTCGACTGGGAGGGCCCCCGCCCCGAGAACCTGGCCGTGGCCGCCTCGGAGCTGATCCGGCGCGAGAAGGAGGCCGCCCTGGCCCTGCGGGAGGCCCCCGGCGGCGAGCTGGTCCGGGGCCGGCCCGACCTGCCCGTGGACGAGGACCTGCGTCCGGAGATCGCCCCGGCCGACTGAGGACCGGCGGCGTCCCGCCCGCCGTCGTGGGGGAGCGGGCGACCGCCCGTGACCAGGGCCGTCGCCGGGTCCGCCCCTGTAGCCTGGCGTGCCATGCCACCGTCGGGGGGGAGCGGGGGTGCCATCGCCCCGGCCGGGGTCGGCCCCCACCGTGGCGCCGACCGCGACACCTGGGCCCCGGGCCGGGTCGGGGTGCGACGAGCGGGTCGGCGCCGGTTCCTGGCCCTGGGCGTGGTCATGGTGCTGGCCGGCCTCTTCTACGCCTGGACCGCCGCCACGGGCGGCTATCCCATCAGCTCGTCGCTGGCCAGGAGCCCCAACGCCATGGAGAGCGCCTACAACCAGCTCGCCACGGCCTTCCTCCACGGCCACCTGGCCCTCCTCACCAAGCCGCCCCGGGCCCTCCTGGCCCTGCGCCACCCCTACCAGCCCCGGTACAACCTGCCCTTCCAGGCGCGCTTTCACGACCTCGCCCTCTACCACGGGCACTTCTACCTGACGTGGGGCCCCACCCCGGTGGTCACCCTGCTCATCCCGTGGAAGCTCCTGGGCCTCGGTGCCATGCCCGTGAACCTGGGCGTGATCGTCTTCTTCTGGTTCGGGCTCCTGTGCTCGATCCTCCTCCTGTGCACGCTGGTCGACCGCTACCTCCCCGGCACGCCGCTGTGGAAGCTCACCGTGGGTGCGGTGACCCTGGCCCTGTCGAACGTGGCACCCTTCGTCCTGCGCCGCCCCCTCGTCTACGAGCTGGCCATCGCCAGCGCCTACTGCTTCGCCATGCTCGGGGCCTGGCTGCTGGCCTCGGGGACCCTCGGGCGCCGGGTCCGCCCCGTGCGCCTGGCCCTGGCCAGCCTGGCGGTGGGTCTCGCCGTCGGGGGCCGCCCGTCGCTCGTGTTCGAGGGACTCCTCCTGGTGCTGGCCCTCGTCTACCTCCTGCGCCGGAGTGCCCCGGCGGGCACGGGCGACCACACAGGGTCGCGCCGGCGCCCCCTGGTCCTGGGCACGGCCCTGCTCGGGCCCTTCGTCGTGCTCATGGGGCTCCTCCTCGCCTACAACCAGGCCCGCTTCGGGGCGCCGCTGCAGGTAGGCACCCGGTACACGCTCACCAACTGGGACGTGGCCACCCTGGCCACCACCCGCCCCTCCTACCTGGCGCCCGGGCTCTTCAACTACCTCCTCTACCCGGTGCGCTGGACCTACGCCTTCCCCTTCTTCACGCTGACCCAGCCCCCCATGTACAGCGCGGCGCTGCCCCAGAGCGAGATCACGGGCGGCCTGCTCACCACCACGCCCATCGTGTGGATCGTCCTCCCCGGCCTGGTCGTCCTCCGCCGCCGCCACGGCGCGCTCAGCGGCGTCCTGGCCGCCCTCGTGGCCGTGGCCGCCCTGGTGCTGGCCTTCGTGTCCCTGGCCTTCTGGAGCACCACCATGCGCTACGAGGTGGACTTCGCCACCTTCCTCCTCGTGCCCGCCCTGCTGGTGTGGTTCGCTCTCACGGGAGCGGGAACGGGGCACCGGCGCTGGCCCCGGCGCCTCCTCACCGTGGTGGGCGTGGTCGCCATGGCCTACGGCTGCGTCGCCGGACTCGCCATGTCGGTCTACGGCTACTACGACGGGTTGCGCGTCTCGGAGCCGGGGACGTACTGGGACCTGGCCCGTCTGGCCAGCCCCCTCCCGACCCTCGGCACCATGCTGGCCGGCCATCCCGTCCTGGCCCGGGCCGAGGTGCCGCACCTGCAGACCCTGGGCAACGGGGGCACCGCCGACCTGGGCACCACGACGTTCGCCATCGGCTCCCTGCGGACCCTCGAGCTCGAGATCTACGCACCCTCGTCGGGGCGCTGGGCCCTGGCGCCCACCTTCACCGAGGCCGGGGGCCGGAGCGGGCCCGTGACCCTGATCGTGCGATCCGGACCAGAGCACGAGCACCTCGTCATGGGGACGCGGCCCCGGTCGGTGGTGCTGCGTCTGGGCCGTGGGCTCAACCGGGTGGAGCTGGCGGCCGTGGCCGACCCTCCCTCGCTGGCGCCGCTGGTGGTGGCCCACGGGCTCGTGCTGGAGCCGGGACGGCTCCCCGCCGGGCATGACAGTCCCGGCGGCTGATGCCAGGATGCGCTCATGGCGCCGCCCCCCGAGTACGACGAGTTCGGGTTCTTCCACGAGAACGCGGCCGAGTTCGGCCTCCCCTACGACGGCCCTCCCGTGGTGCGACGCGTCTTCCACCCCGTGGGGGAGGGGCGGCGACTGAGCGCCCTGGCGTGGGGCGAAGGACCCCCCGAGCTCGTGCTCCTGCACGGCGGGGCCCAGAACGCCCACACCTGGGACACCGTGGCCATGGCGCTGGGCCGGCCCCTCCTGGCCGTCGACCTCCCCGGGCACGGCCACTCCGACGGGTCGGGCCCGCCCGGTGAGGGCACCGCGCTCGTCGCCGACGCCAGGGACGTGGCGGCGGTGGTCGGCGCCCTGGCCCCGGCGGCCCGGGCCGTGGTGGGCATGTCGCTCGGCGGGCTGGTGACGGTGGCCCTGGCGGGGGAGGCGCCCGACGTGGTGCGGGCCGTGGTCCTCGTCGACGTCCTGCCCGGCGTCGCCGGGGAGCGGGCCAAGCACATCACCGACTTCCTCGACCGCCCCCCGACGTTCGCCAGCTTCGACGAGCTGCTCGAGCTGACGGTGCAGTTCAACCCCACCCGGACCCGCTCCTCGTTGCGGCGAGGCATCCTCCACAACGCCGAGCAGCTCCCCGACGGCAGCTGGATGTGGCGCTGGGCCCGGCACCGGGCGCTCCCGGGGCCCGACCGGGTCGTGGACGAGGCCGGGGGGCGCCTCCACGCCGAGTTATGGGACACCCTGGCCGGGATCGACGTGCCGCTGCTCCTGGCCCGGGGGATGCGGTCCGACTCGGTGCTGGGCGACGAGGACGAGGCCGAGCTCCGCCGCCGTGCCCCCTCGGCCCGGGTGGTCCACGTGGAGGGGGCCGGGCACAGCCTGCAGGGCGACACGCCGCTGGAGCTGGCTGCGATCATCGAGGACTTCGTCTTCGCCCGGGAGGAGACGGGCTGAGCGGGGCGGGATGGGCCCTCAGCCCTCCACCAGCCGCAGGGCCAGGCGCCGTCCCCGACCCTGGGTGACGGCCAGGGCGATCCACAGGCGGAAGAGGCAGTCGACGAGGGCCTCCTGGTCATGGCCGACGTACACCGGGCGCAGGCCCACCCCGGCGATGACCTCCTCCACCGTGTCCCGGTCGGCCTCGGGGGCGGAGAAGAACATGTCGGCCCGCCCGTCGGGGAAGACCGGCTCGGCCATGTTCTCGCCCCCCAGGGTGTTGAAGGCCCGGGCGTAGCGCACACCGGGGGGGAGGGCGGCCCGGGCGTTGGCCACGGGGGCGCCCATCTGGTTGGTGGCGTCGATCACGAGCTTGCCCGCCAGGCCGGGGCCCACCTCGGCCGTGAGCTCCGGCACGGCCGCCCCGGGCACGGCCACGATCACCACGTCGGCTCCCTCCAGGGCGGCGCCCACCGGTGCCACCGAGGCGGGGGACCCCACCGCCACCTGGTCGTCGTCGGGGTGGCGCGACCCGAAGGTGACGTCGAAGCCCGACCGGGCCAGGGCACCACCCAGGATCCCCCCGATGAATCCGGTCCCGATGACAGCGATGCGCATGCCCACCTCCCGAGGTCGCCGCCCTTCCTACCACCGGCACCGGGGGCGGCCCCGGGCGACGGAGACTGGGACGGGGCTGAGGGCCTGCCCCGATACCTGGGAGGACCCTGGGACAGGCGGCGGACCGGCGCCGTGTCGCATCCCGACGTGGCGCCGACGGGTCCCCGGCCCGACGATCACCGGCGACCCCCGCCCCACGCGCAAGACTCGGCACCGTGATGCCGCTTCGTCGGGCGTCGGACCGACGTCGGCCGTGGATCCTCCCGTGATCGACCTCACCACGGTGGCACGTCCCGCTCGCCACCACGCCGACCTGGCCCCGCGTCACGCCCGGCACCGGCACCCGGGGCGGTGGTGGGCCCTGGGCATCGTGGCCTTCGCCGCCCTGACCGCCCTCTTCACGGCGGCATCCCTCCACGCCGTGGCGGGCAACTCCGACGGAGCCACGGTGGTCCTCGAGGGTCAGGCCATGAGCGGGGGCAACGCCCTCCTCCACCACTGGACCCTCTCCCTCGACTCCTTCTGGAGCGTGGACGCCCTCTTCTACACGGTGGCCGTGGCCGTGGTTGGGGTGCATCCCATCCTCCTGTACGTGGTCCCCGCCGTCATCGCCGCCCTGGTGGTCCTGGCGGCCTGCGCCCTGGCCCGGGCCGGGAACCGGGGGAGGCCGGCCACGGTGGCCGTGCTCACCGTGGTCGCCCTGCTGGGCCTGCCCAGCTACGTCCTGGCGGTGTACTTCCTCCAGGGCCCGCTCCACGTGGGGACCACCCTGTGGTGCCTCCTCGCCTTCCTCGGCCTGGCCCGCAACCGCTTCGGGTGGGGCTGGGCGCTGGCCGTGGTCCTCCTCGCCGCCGGTGTCCTGGGCGACTTCCAGACCGCGGTGCTCGGTATGGCGCCGGCCCTGGGGGCGGGCCTCGTGGCCATGGTGCGGGAGCGCCGCTGGCGGGCCGGCGCTCCCGCTGTGGCCGCCCCCGTGGCGGCGGCCGTCCTGGCCCTGGCCGTGCGGGGCCTGACCCTGCTCCTCGGGACCTACAGCGTGGGCCGGGCCAACCCCACCGCCGGCGTGGGTCGCATGGTCCACAACCTCCGGCTGGAGGTCACCTGGGGTGCCCATCTCCTCGGGGTGGGCGGGGGCTCCTTCGGCGACGAGGGGGTGCCCACGGCGCTGGGACTGGTGCACCTGGTCGGGGTGGCGGCCGTGGTGGCCGGGGTCGTCGCCGCCGTGGTGAGCCTGGTGCGGGGGATGCTGGCCGGGCCCGCAGCGGCGGCCGAGGCCGGCGCGGCGCCGGGCCGGGGGGGCGTGCGCGTCGAGGACCTCCTGGTCATCGCCGTGGCCGTGGACCTGGTCCTGTTCGTCTTCCTCACCTACAGCGACGACGAGAACTTCTCGCGGTATCTGACGGCGGGGGTGGTCTTCGGGTCGATCCTGGCGGGGCGGGGCGCCGCCCGCCTGGTCCGGCGTCTCGGCCCCGGGGCACCCCGGCGCCTCCTGGCCGTGGCCGGGGTGGTGGTGGTGGCCGCCTTCGCCGCCGAGGTCGGCATCCAGGTGACGGGGCCCCAGCCCGGGCGCCCCTACCAGGCCCTGGGCACCTTCCTCCAGGCCCGTCACCTGGACCGGGGGGTGGGGGACTACTGGAGCGCCAGCATCGTGTCGGTGCAGACCTCCGACACCGTGACGGTGCGGCCCGTGATCGCCGACGGCGCCGGGCGCCTGCACCGCTACGCCCGGCAGTCCGCCGATCCCTGGTACGGCCGGCGCTTCCAGTTCCTCGTGTACGACACGGCCCAGCCCTGGGGTGGGGTGGACGCCATCTCGGCCCGGGCCAGCTTCGGCCCACCGCTCCACACCTACGTGGTCGGCACCTACCGGGTGCTGGTGTGGCGCCACACCCTGTCGGTGCCGGCCCGCCCCTCGCTCACCTGACCGGGGGGCGGCGGCCGGCGCCTCCTACTTCTTCAGGGCCTTCACGATCTCCTTGCCGATCAGGTCGTAGCCCAGG
>DATJOV010000285.1:0-5744 GCA_035506735.1 Acidimicrobiales bacterium
CCGGGCCAGGCTCCTCGGGGCGGCCAAGACGGTGTTCGAGGAGCACGGCTTCACCGAGGCCCGCATCTCGGACATCGCCGAGCAGGCCGAGTCTCCCACGGCGCCTTCAACCATTACTTCGCGTCCAAGGAGGAGATCTTCCGGGAGCTCACCGCCGTGCACGAGCGCGCCATGGGGGCGGCGGTGGAGGCCGAGGTCGGGACGGTGACGGCGCCCACGCCCGACGGGCTCCTGGCGGCCCGGCTCCGGGCCGCCAACCGGTCGTTCCTGGCCCGGTACCGCGACGAGGTGCGCCTCATGCGGGTCATCGAGCAGGTGGCACGGCACGATGCCGAACTGGCCTCGGCCCGCCTCGCCGACCAGGCGCGCGACGCGGCGCGCCTGGCCCATGCCGTGGCCGACGTCCAGCGCCGGGGTCTCGCCGACGGCGCCGTCGACCCCGTGCTGGGCGCCCACTGGTGGCCGCCATGGTTACCCGCTTCGCCGAGGTCTGGTTCGGCCAGGAGCGCCTCCCGTGCCCGTTCGGGGAGGGGTGGGCCAGCTCGACCGCCTGTGCCTGAACGCCCTCGGGTTGCCGTTCCCGGACCCCGGCTAGCGCCGGCGCCCGCAGATGGCCGTGCCGGCGTTCACGGCCAGGAGCCGGCCCGTGACGGAGCTGCCGCCCTCCTCCGGGCGCAGGGAGGAGCAGCACGAGGTGCTGTCGGCCGGGGCGCCGGCCCGGCCCCGCCCGTCACCACCGCCACCGTGGTCATCGCCCCTCCCCGGACGGGGTGAACTCGATGTGGAGCCTGCGCAGGCCCCGCAGCACCCAGGTCGGCTCGTAGGAGAAGCGCCGGGCCCCGGGCGGCCCGTGGTGCTCCTCGTCCAGGCGGATGTGGCGCAGGCGCTCCAGGATGCGCTCCAGGCTGACCCGGCCCTCGGCCCGGGCCAGGGGGGCACCCGGGCAGGTGTGGTTGCCCCGCCCGAAGGCCATGTGGGCCCGGGAGTTGTGGCGGTCGACGCGGAACTCGGCCGGGCACTCGAAGCGCCGGGGGTCGCGGTTGGCGGCGCCGTTGAGGAGCATGACCGGGGTCCCCGCCGCCACGGCCACGTCCCCGATGCTGGTGGCCCTGCGGCTGAGGCGGAAGTCGGCCTTGACCGGGCTCTCGATGCGCAGGGCCTCCTCCACGAAGTTCGGGATGCGGGCGGGGTCGGCCCGCAGGGCGTCCTGGAACTCGGGGTGCTCCCCCAGGTACTTGAGGGCGATGGCGAGCAGCCGGGCCTTGGTCTCCTGGCCGGCGGCGAAGAGGAAGGTGGCCGTGCGCACCACGGCGGTGACGTCCGGCCTGCTGCCGTCGGGGTAGGTGGCCAGGGCCAGGTCGGTGAGGACGTCGGCGCGGGGGTCGGCCCGTCGGTCCTCGATGTAGCTGCTGAACCAGTCGTCCAGCCAGGCCAGGGGGTTGATGGCCCTGTCGGTGGGATCCCCGCCCCCGATCTTCGCCGGCTGCTGGCTCAGCCCGAAGCCCTGGCGGAAGCGCTGGTGGTCCTCCTCGGGGACGCCCAGGAGGTCGGCCACCACCAGCATGGCGAAGGGCTGGGAGTAGGCGCTGATGAATTCGCAGCTGCCGGCGGCGGCGAACTCGTCCAGCAGGCGGTCGGCCAGGCGGTGCATGAAGGCCTCGTTCTCCTTGAGCCGGCGCGAGGTGATGAGGCGCATGAGCAGGGCCCGTTCCCGGGTGTGCTCGGGCGGGTCCATGGTGACCATGTGCTCGTGCATGGGGACCTCGTGGCGGTGGCGGTCGATGATCGCGCCCACGTCGTCCCCCTCGAGGGCCACGGGGAAGGGGATGAAAGGGCCCATGACCGAGTTGATGGAGGAGAAGGTGTCGGGGTCGAAGTAGACGTCGCTGGCCTCCTCGAAGCCGGTGACGGCCACGACCCCGCTCGGCAGGGCCAGCACCGGGCACTCCTGGCGGAGCTGGTCGAAGTACGGGTAGGGGTCGTCGACGAGCGACGTGTCGGTGAAGAAGTCGACGGTTCTCCAGTCCGTCACGGGCCCCGCTCCCTCCCACTCGCCCCGGGCACGCACCGTGCCGAGCGGCCGCCAAAAAGAACTGTGCACCTGCTTAGCACCGCCGGGGTGACGGCCCGGGAGCCGGCGTCAGGGGATGACGACGGGCAGGCTCTCCCAGCCCCGGACGGTGGAGGTGCGGGCCTGGACGGCGTTGGCGTGGTCGACCTCCCACTCGGGGAAGCGCCGCAGGACCTCGTCCAGCGCCACCCGTCCCTCCACCCGGGCCAGCGCCGCCCCCAGGCAGAGGTGGATGCCGTAGCCGAAGCTCAGGTGGCGGCCCACGGCGCGGCGGACGTCGAAGCGATCGGGGTCCTCGAAGCGCCGCTCGTCGCGATTGGCCGACCCGTTCAGCAGGACCAGGATGCTCCCCTCGGCCACCCGCCGGCCGTGGTGCTCCACGTCCCGGGCGACGTAGCGGGCCTGGACCGGTGAGGGGGCCTCGTAGCGAAGGATCTCCTCGACGGCGTTGGGGACGAGGGACCGGTCCTCCACCAGCTGGCGGCGCTGGTCGGGATGGTCGGCCAGGAGCTTGCCCATCCACCCGATGAGCCGGGTGGTGGTCTCGTTGCCGGCCCCGGCCAGCAGGTTGACGTAGGTGAGGACCTCGTCCCGGGTGAGGCGGCGGGTCTGCCCGTGCTCGTCCTCGAACTCGGCCTCGAGCAGCTGGGTCATGAGATCGTCGGAGGGATGGGTGGCGCGCCAGTCGATGTACTCGCCGAACATGTCACCCGCACCGAGCTCGGCCTTGAAGCTCACGTCCTCGTCGGAGTCCAGGCGCAGCCCGGCGTCGAGGTACTCCTTGATGGCCGCCTGGTCCTGCTCGGGGATGCCGAGGAGGTAGCCGATGACCCGCATGGGCATCTGGGCCCCGAGGTCGGCGATGAAGTCGAAACTGCCCCGCCCCTCCAGGGGGTCGAGCGCCCGACGGCAGTACTCCCGTACCCTCGGCTCGAGGTCGGCCATGCGGCGGGGGGTGAACACCCGGGACATGAGGGCCCGGTGCACATGGTGCTCGGGCGGGTCCTCGAAGAGGATGAGCCCGGACGGGATCTCGAAGTCGGCCCGGATGAGCTCGAGGATCGATCCCCGCCCCGACCGGTAGCCCTCCCAGTCGAGCATGGCCCGCTCCACGTCCTCGAACCGGCTCAGGGCGAAGAAGTCGTACTTCTCGTTGTAGTAGAGGGGGGCCTCGTCGCGCAGCCGGCGCCACACGGGGTAGGGGTCGGTGTCGATCTCGAAGTCGTAGGGGTCGTAGTAGACGTCGCTGTCGCTCGTGAGGGTCACGATGCCGGCCTCCTTGGCGGTGCTGCCGCCGACCCCGACCTTGACATCGACGTCGATAATACCCTACCGTCACGGACGTCGGGATTCCCGACTACGACCCCGTTGCCACCGAACCGACGAGTGCCCCTGCCATGCCACGCAAGCTGGACTTCCCGGTCTTCGACTCGGACAACCACATGTACGAGACGAAGGACGCCTTCACCCGTCACCTGCCCGCCCCGTACCGCGACGCCATCCGGTACGTGGAGATCGACGGCCGCACCAAGATCATGGTGCGGGGGCAGGTGAGCGAGTACATCCCGAACCCCACCTTCGACGTGGTGGCCCGCCCCGGGGCGCAGGAGGAGTACTTCCGCCACGGCAACCCCGAGGGCAAGTCGTACCGGGAGATGATCGGGGCACCCATGAAGGCCATCCCCGCCTTCCGCGAGCCTGCCCCCCGGCTCGAGGTCATGGATGAGCTCGGTGTGGATCGGGCCCTCATGTTCCCGACCCTGGCCAGCCTGCTCGAAGAGCGCATGCGGGACGACCCCGAGCTCATCCACGTCGTCGTCCACGCCCTCAACGAGTGGATGTACGAGACGTGGCAGTTCAACTACCAGGACCGCATCTTCGCCACGCCGATCATCACCCTCCCCCTCGTGGACAAGGCCATCGAGGAGCTGGTCTGGGTGGTCGAGCGCGGCGCCAAGACGGTGCTCATCCGGCCTGCGCCCGTCCCGGGCTACCGCGGGTCCCGGTCGTTTGCCTACCCCGAGTTCGACCCGTTCTGGCGCACGGTGGTGGAGGCCGACATCCTCGTCTCCATGCACGCCTCCGACAGCGGCTACGCCCGGTACCAGAGCGACTGGACGGGGCCGGCCGAGATGCTCCCCTTCCGCCTCGACGCCTTCCGCATGCTCACCATGGGACGGCGCGCCATCGAGGACACGTGCGCCGCCCTCACCTGCCACGGCCTGCTGACGCGGTTCCCGGATCTTCGCATCGCCCTGATCGAGAACGGGGCGGAGTGGGTCCTCCCCTTCATCGAGCAGCTCCACGACCTCTACAAGAAGATGCCCCAGGCGTTCGAGGAGCACCCCGTCGACGCCTTCAAGCGCAACATCTGGATCAGCCCCTTCCACGAGGACGGGATCCAGGCCCTCGCGGACGAGCTCGGCGCCGACCACATCCTCTTCGGCTCCGACTGGCCCCACCCCGAAGGACTGGCCGAGCCCTGCAGCTACGTCGAGCACCTCCCGGCGGGCCTCTCGGACGCCGAGGTGGCCGCCATCATGGGCGGGAACCTGGCCCGCATCATGCGCGTCGAGCACCGGGTGGCGGCGTGACGACGGGACGCCGCGGCACCGGCACGCCCCGGAGCGTCGGGCACCGGCCCCGGTAGGATCGCCCCCAGTGGTGGCGGTCTCGTCGATCCTCGACGCCCTGCAGCTCGAGCCGGACGGCGACCTCCGCTACCGGGCCGGCAACGCCGAGACGGGGCACCCCGTGGTGTTCGGCGGGCAGCTCCTGGCCCAGTCGATCGTGGCCGCCCTCCTCGGCCACGAGGGCAAGACGGTCAAGACCCTGCACACCGTCTTCGCCCGGGCCGCCTCGCCCGACAGCGGCGTGGACATCGTCGTGGACCCCGTCCACGCCGGGCGGGCCCTGGCCAGCAGCACCGTCACCATCTCGCAGGGCGAGCGCGTCTGCACCCGGTCGATGGTGCTCATGAGCGCCGAGGAGCCCGATCTCATCCGCCACGCCGAGCCGGCCCCGCCCCTGGCCCCGCCCCCGGTCGACCCGAGCGGGGAGGACTGGGTCGTCGAGATCGTGGGCGGCGTCGACGTGAGCGATCCGGACCAGGTGGGCCCGCCCGAGCTGGCGGTGTGGACGGCCTTCCCCGGTGCCCCCGGCGACGGGGCACTGTCCCAGGCCCTGCTGGCCTTCGCCACCGACGGCTTCCTCATCGGCACGGCCATGCGGCCCCACCCCGGGGTGGGGCAGGCCCAGGCCCACGTCAGCCTGTCCACGGGCGTGCTCAGCCACACCATCACCTTCCACGAGCCCGTCTCGGCCGGACGGTGGATGCTGCTGGCCCACCGCAGCCTCTACGCCGGGCACGGACGCAGCTACGGCCGGGCCGACGTCTTCGGGCCCGACGGGCGGCTGGTGGCCTCCTTCGTCCAGGACAGCATGATCCGGGCCATGGCCCCCAGGGCCACCGGAGCGGCGGCGCTGTAGGGGGCGGCCGCGGCGGCCCGGGGCGCCCGGGCCGGCCTCAGCCCGCCGGCCGGGGCACCACCGCCACCGACGGGATGCTGCCGTCGGCCCCGCTGTGCAGCACGAAGTGGACCATCCCGACCAGGGTCTCGGCCTCGAGCAGGGTCCCGGCCAGGTAGTTCCGGGACTGCCAGGTGGGGTGGAG
>DATJOV010000286.1:0-3726 GCA_035506735.1 Acidimicrobiales bacterium
AGGCCCGCTCCCGCTCGGGCGGGGGCGGGGGATCCCGGGGCGGAGGGTCCGGGCGGGGCCAGGGCGGCCAGGGCGGCCAGGGCCGCAACGGGGCGGCCCGGGGCAGCGGGGGCGGGCGGTCGGCCCGCCCGGCGGGCACCGAGGTCCTCGAGGCGGCCCGGGTCGACCTGCCCGTCGTCATCGACGGGAACGACGACACGGCCGCCTTCGCCGCCAACCGTCGCCGGGCCCTCGTCGTCGCCGCCGTGCCGGCGCTCGTCGCCCTGGTGGTGGTGGCCCTGGCCTGCGTGGCCGCCGGCGCCGCCCTGATCGGCGTGGCCGCCGGGGTGGTGGTGGCCCTGGTGCTGTGGCTGGCCCTGTGGCGCAACGCCCCCGCCCTGGTGCTGCGCGCCCTCGGGACCCGCCCCGGGAGCGACCCCGAACTGCAGCGGGCCGACAACATCGTGGAGGGCCTGTGCGCCTCCATGGGGCTCGAGGCGCCCGACATCGTGGTCCTCGACGAGGACGCCCGGCTGGCGCTGGCCGTGGGCCGCCCGGGCGTGCCCGGCACGCTGGTGGTGAGCACGGCCCTGCTCCACGATCTCGACCCCGTGGCCCTCGAAGGCGTCCTCGCCCACGAGCTGGTGCACGTGAAGCGGGGGGACACCGCCCCCGCCACCATGGCCTGCGCCGTGCTGCTCCCCCTGGCCCGGGTGCTCCCCGCCGCCGATCTGGTCCACGCCGTGGCGGGCCGGGGCCGGGAGTTCCGCACCGACCGCCTGGCCATCGGGGTGACCCGCTACCCACCCGGGCTGCGCGACGCCCTGGTCCTCATGGCCGAGGGTCCCGTCCCGGGCTCCGCCTCCCCCCTCGCCGGGGGCGGGGTGGCCCGGGCCACGCGCTGGCTGTGGACGGTGGCGCTGCCCGACACCCCCGACGGCCCGGTGCTGCGGGCCTCGTCGGTGGGCGAGCTCGACGCCCCCGCCGTGCGCATCGCCGCCCTCGACGAGTGGTAGGCGGCACCCTCGGCCCCGGCCACGCCCCGCTCGCTCCGGGAGGGGGCGGGCCGGGCCGGCACTAGACTCCGGGCATGGGAGACGCGCCCGCAACGCCCGCACGCGCCCCGGGATCGTCACCCGACGGCGCCGCCCCCGGGGCCCCCGCCCCCGAGCGCCGCACGGGGACCTTCACCGTCAAGCGGGGCCTGGCCGACATGCTCCGGGGCGGCGTCATCATGGACGTGGTCACGGCCGAGCACGCCCGCATCGCCGAGGACGCCGGGGCCGTCTCGGTCATGGCCCTCGAGCGGGTGCCGGCCGACATCCGGGCCCAGGGGGGGGTGGCCCGCATGAGCGACCCGGCCCTGATCGAGTCGATCCAGCGCGCCGTCACCATCCCGGTGATGGCCAAGGCCCGCATCGGCCACTTCGCCGAGGCCCAGATCCTGGAGGCCCTGGGGGTCGACTACATCGACGAGAGCGAGGTCCTCACCCCCGCCGACGAGGCCCACCACATCGACACGTGGGGGTTCCGGGTCCCCTTCGTGTGCGGCGCCACCACCCTGGGAGAGGCCCTGCGCCGGATCTCGGAGGGGGCGGCCATGATCCGCTCCAAGGGGGAGGCGGGGACGGGCAACATCGTGGAGGCCGTGCGGCACCTGCGCGCCATCCTCGGGGACGTCCGCAAGCTCACCCAGGCCGACGCGGCCGAGCGCTACGCCTGGGCCAAGCAGCTGGCGGCGCCGATCGACCTGGTGCACGAGGTGGCCGACGCCGGCGCCCTCCCCGTGCCCCTGTTCTGCGCCGGGGGGATCGCCACCCCGGCCGACGCCGCCCTCGTCATGCAGCTCGGGGCCCAGGCCGTCTTCGTGGGGTCGGGCATCTTCAAGAGCGAGGACCCGCCCCGCCGGGCCCGGGCCATCGTCGAGGCCACCACCCACTTCGAGGACGCCCAGATCGTGGCCAAGGTCAGCCGGGGCCTCGGGGCCTCCATGCCCGGGCTCGAGGAGCGCCAGCTCGAGCAGCGGCTGGCCGAGCGCGGCTGGTGAGGCGGATGTCGGCCCGGACCACCGAGGTGCCTCCAGGTGGACGTCGGCATCCTCTCCCTCCAGGGTGACGTCGCCGAGCACCGCGCCGCGCTGAACGAGGTCGGCGTCAGGCCCCGGCCCGTCCGCCGTCCCGGGGACCTGGTCGGCCTGGACGGGATCGTGATCCCCGGGGGTGAGTCCACCACCATCTCGATGCTCCTCGACTCGGCCGGGCTGACCGGCCCGCTCGGGTCGGCCCTGGCGGCCGGGCTCCCCGCCTTCGGGACGTGCGCCGGGATGATCCTGCTGGCGTCGCAGGTGGCCGACGGCCGGCCCGACCAGCGCTGCTTCGCCACGGTCGACGTGGCCGTGCGCCGCAACGGCTTCGGCCGCCAGCTCGAGTCCTTCGAGTGCGACCTCGACGTGGCGGGCGTGGAGGGCGGGGCCCTGCACGCCGTGTTCATCCGGGCCCCGGTGGTGGCCGCGGTGGGGCCCGGCGTGGAGGTATTGGCCCGGTGGGAGGGCTCGCCCGTCCTGTGCCGCCAGGGCCGGGTCCTGGTGGCGGCCTTCCATCCCGAGCTCACCACCGACCGGAGGCTGCACCGGATGTTCGTGTCGATGATCGGCGCCGACGCGCCCGCCACCCCGACGGCGGGCGTGCCTGCGCCCTGACGGAGGGACAAGGACGGTACGAGATGTCAGGCCACTCGAAATGGGCGACGACCAAGCACCGCAAGGCGGCCGTGGACAAGGCCCGGGCCAAGGTCTTCGCCAAGCTCATCCGCCAGCTCGAGGTGGCGGCCCGTGAAGGCGGGGGGGACGTCAACGCCAACGCCACGCTGCGGACCATGTTCGAGAAGGCCCGGGCCGCCTCGGTGCCCATGGACACCATCGAGCGGGCCATCAAGCGGGGGACGGGCGAGCTCGAGGGCGTGCACTACGAGGAGGTCGCCTACGAGGGCTACGCCCCGGGCGGGGTGGCCATCATCGTGGAGTGCCTCACCGACAACCGCAACCGCACCGGGGCCGAGATCCGCAACGTCTTCAACCGCAACGGCGGGTCGATGGCCGAGCCCGGGGCGGTGGGGTGGCAGTTCACCCGCAAGGGCGTCATCGACCTTCCCCGCACCCTGGACGAGGACGCCGTGGTGGAGGTGGCGGTGGAGGCCGGGGCCGAGGACGTGAGCGACGACGGCGACCGCTGGGTGGTGACGAGCGCCCCCGGCGACCTGGCCGCGGTGCGCGACGCCCTGGGGGCGGCCGGCATGGCGGGGGAGTCGGCCGAGCTGGCCATGGTGCCCACCACGACCGTGCCGGTGACCGAGGAGGGGGAGGTGCGGCGGGTCCTGCGCCTGCTCGAGGCCCTCGACGACCTCGACGACGTCCAGAACGTGTGGTCCAACTTCGACACCCCGGACGAGGTCCTGGCGGCAGCGGCGGCCGACTGAGCCGCCCCGGCCCCCCCCGGGGGGCGGGGACCACGATCCACCGTCGTGGCCCAGGGGCTTGCTAGCGTCGAACGGGTGTTCGTCCTGGGTATCGACCCCGGCCTGTCGCGCTGCGGCTACGGGGTGGTGCGCCGCTACGGGAGCAACCTGGCCGCCACCGCCGGCGGGGTGGTGACGACCGAGCCCTCCCTGCCCATCGAGGAGCGGCTGCGGGTGCTCTTCGCCGAGCTGCGGGGCCTCGTGGACGAGGTGCGCCCCGACGCCGTGGTGGTC
>DATJOV010000287.1:0-2351 GCA_035506735.1 Acidimicrobiales bacterium
CTTCACCGGCTTCCCCTACGCCGTGGCCCTCAGGACGGCCAGCCCGGCGGCGCGCCGTCCTCGCCCCCGCCGCCCGCGTCCCCGGTGCCGCCGCCCCCGGTGCCGCTGGCCCCGGTGGGCGGGGCCGGGTTCGGGCGCGACGTCCTCACCGTGGCCGGCCGGGCCCTGCGCCAGGCCGGGCGGGAGCCGGCCTCGGTCCTGGCGGCGGTGTTCGTCCCCGCCTTCTTCTTCGCCGTCAACCTGGGAGCGCTTGAGAAGGTGTGGTCGTCCCGGCCCGGCTTCGACTACAAGGGCTTCCTCCTCCCCATGAGCGTGGCCTTCGCCGTGACGGGCATGTCCCGGGCCCCGGCCCTCGTCACCGACCTCCGCAGCGGCTACTTCGACCGCCTGTGCGCCACCCCGGTGCGCCGCCTGGCCCTCCTCTTCGGGCTCATGGCGGCCGACGCCGTCATCGTGGTGGGCCTGTGCGGGCCGGTGCTGGCGCTCGGCTTTGCGGTGGGGGTGCACTTCCGCTCCGGCCCGGCCGGGGTGGCGGCCTTTGTGGCCCTGGCCGCCCTGTGGGGGCTGGCCTTCACCGGCTTCCCCTACGCCGTGGCCCTCAGGACGGCCAGCCCGGCGGCGGTGAACGCCTCCTTCGTGGTCTTCTTCCCCCTCTTCTTCCTCACCGACGCCGTGGTCCCCCGGGGCGCCCTCACGGGGTGGTTCTCGGCCCTGGCCACGTGGAACCCCGTGACCTACGTGCTCGGGGCCCTGCGCTCGCTCATCAGCGCGGGGTGGGAGCCCGGGCTACTGCTGCAGGGTCTCGCCGCCGTGGCCGGCATCGGGGCCCTCGGCGCCACCCTGTCGATGCTGGCCCTGCGGCGCCGGGTGCGGGCCGGCGGCTGAGCCTCACCCCCGGCGGTAGCGCGCCACCGCCACCGGGGTGCACAGCGCCACCAGGGCGGCGCTCCACAGCAGGGCCAGGCCGACGTCGGAGCCCGACCCCGCCAGGACGGCCCGCACGGCGTCGACCATGGGGGTCACGGGCTGGACCCGGGCGAAGGCGGCCAGCCATCCCGGCATGCTGGCCACGGGCACGTAGGTGCTGGAGAAGAAGGCGAGGACGAAGGCCACCATGGACAGTCCCTGGGCCGCCTGGGCGTTGGCGGCAACCAGGCCGATGACCATGAACACCACGCTGAAGACCACGCCGTAGAGCAGGCACAGCCCGAGCGCCCCCAGGGCGTCGGCGGCGCCCCCGTCGAGGCGGAAGCCGTAGGCGAACCCGAGGGCCACGGTGACGGCGATGACCCAGGCGTTCACGACCGAGTCGGCCAGGGCCCGCCCCGCCACCACGGCCCAGCGGGGCACGGGCAGCGACAGGAGCCGGTCGGTGAACCCCCCGGCCCGGTCCCCGGCCACGGCCACGGCCACCCCCCCGCCGGTGAAGAGGACGATGGTGGCGGCGTACCCCGGGACGAGGTACTCCACGTAGCGGGTGGCCCCGGCGTGCACGGCCCCGCCGAAGACGAAGCGGAAGGCGAAGAGGAAGCCCCCCGACTGCACGATCCCCATGGCCCACAGCCCCGGGGTGCGGAAGAACGTGCGCAGGGCCCGCTTGGCCACCTCGGCCGCCGTCCGTCCCGGCCCGGGCGGGGCGGGGGGTCGCAGGGCGAGCGGCCCGGTCCCGGGATCGAGGGCCACGGTCACGCCGCCTCCCCCCCGCCCGTCAGGGCCAGGAACACCTCGTCCAGCGTGGGCCGGCGCAGGGCCACGCCCTCCACGGCCAGCCCGGCCTGGTCCAGGGCGCGGGCCACGTCCGAGAGCTGCCCCGTCCCGGCCGTGCTGGGGACGGTGGCCCGGCGTCCGGCCCGGTCGACCCGGGCGGCCCGGCCCGTCACGCCGTCGAGCACGGCCGCCGCCCGGGCCAGGGCGTCGGCCTCGCCCACCACCACTTCGATGACGTCGAGTCCGACCGAGGCCTTGAGCCGGCCCACCGGCCCCGCCGCCACGGCCCGGCCCCGGTCGATCACCACCACCTGGTCGGCCAGGGCGTCGGCCTCCTCCAGGTAGTGCGTGGTGAGGACCACGTCGGTGCCGGCCGCCACCAGGGCGCGTACGGTGCCCCACACCTCGCGCCGCCCGGCCGGGTCGAGCCCGGTGGTGGGCTCGTCCAGGAGCAGCACCCGGGGGGCGCCCACCAGGCTGGCCCCCAGGTCGAGGCGGCGGCGCTGGCTCCCGGAGTAGGTGGCGCACCGGCGGTCGGCCACCTCGCCCAGCCCCAGCCGGTCGATCACCGCTCCGGCCGCCCGCCGGGCCCCGGGGCCGTCGTGACCGAAGAGCCGGGCCACCATCTCCAGGTTCTCCCGCCC
>DATJOV010000288.1:0-25231 GCA_035506735.1 Acidimicrobiales bacterium
GGCCGGCGCCGTCGGCCAGGAGCTCGACCACGCCGGCGTAGTTGGCCACCACGGCGCCGTGGTCGAGGGCGGCGGTGCGGGCCACGGTCAGCGTGAGCCGGGCGTCGTCGGCGCGGGCGTCGTAGTAGACGAACCCCGCCACCAGGGCGTCGGTGCGCAGCGTGGGCAGGTGGGCCACGGCCTCGGCCCGGTCGATGCGCCGGTGGCGGCGCCCGATGCGCAGGCCGCCGGTCAGGTCGTAGAGGGTGAGGGCGGTGGCGTAGGCCCGGGCCACGCTCTTGTTGACCACGCCGTCGCGCCCGAACAGGGGGATGAGGAAGGGGAGGGGCGCCACCAGGTGGGGGGCGTTCTCGAGCAGGCGCTGGCGCTCGTGCAGGGCCTCGTACACGAGGCGGAAGTCGCGCTGCTGGAGGTAGCGCAGGCCCCCGTGGACCATCTTGGAGGACTTCGAGGACGTCCCCGAGGCGAAGTCGTGGCGCTCCACCAGGGCGGTGCGCAGGCCCCGGGCGGCGGCGTCCAGGGCCACCCCGGCACCGGTGATGCCCCCGCCCACGACCAGGACGTCGAAGGGTTCGGCGGCCAGGCGCTCCAGGGCCACGGCGCGGTCGAAGCTCCCGGGCGCCGGCGACGACGGGGCGCGGGGAGGCGGCACCCGGCCAGCCTGCCACAGCGCCTGTGCGACGCAGCCGTCCTCCGTCCGGTCCCCGCCCGCCCCTGGCGCCGCGGACGGCCGCCCGGTGGCGCCGGTGGGGCCCGCTCCCGTCGGTGGCGGCGGGGCGGCGGCCCGCCCGCGCACCGCCACCCGGGATTTCGACAACGACTGTCAACAAACAATCGTTGGTGATACGATGGTGGACGTCATGCGCCCCCCCGACGAGCTGACCGCAGTGTTCCGCGCCCAGGGCCGCAAGGTCACGGCGCAGCGCCAGTGCATCTTCCGGGTCCTGCACGGCGACGTCACCCATCCCACGGCGGAGTCGGTGCACGCCGCGGCGCGCACCGAGATGGAGACCATCTCGTTGAAGACCGTCTACCAGACGCTGCACGAGTTGGCCGCCATGGGCGAGATCGCCTCCCTCGACCTCGGCACGGGCACGGCGCGCTTCGATCCCAACGTGGACGAGGTCCACCACCACCTGGTCTGCCACCGGTGCGGGAAGGTGCGCGACCTCCACGCCGACTTCAGCGCCGTGACCGTGCCCCCCGGGGCCGACCAGGGCTTCACCGTGACCGGGGCCGAGGTCGTGTTCCGGGGCCTGTGCCGCGACTGCCGTCGCCACCACCCTCCCGAGCGCGCCGGCGCCCCGGGCGTGGCGGCGTCGGGACGCCGGATGTCCAGAGAGCAGAACCGATGAAGGAGAAAGGGAACACACCGTGCCCGCACTGAAGGGATCCGACACCGAGAAGAACCTCAAGGAGGCGTTCGCAGGCGAGAGCCAGGCGAACCGCCGCTACCTCTACTTCGCCCAGAAGGCCGACATCGAGGGCTACCCCGACGTGGCGGCGCTGTTCCGCTCCGTGGCCGAGGGCGAGACGGGCCACGCCTTCGGGCACTTCGACTTCCTGCGGGAGGTGGGCGACCCCGTGACCGGCGTGCCGGTGGGCTCGACCTCCGACAACCTGAAGTCGGCCATCGAAGGCGAGACCTACGAGTACACCGAGATGTACCCGGGCTTCGCCCGCACGGCGCGCGACGAGGGCTTCGAGGACATCGCCGACTGGCTCGAGACCCTGGCCCGGGCCGAGAAGAGCCACGCCGGGCGCTTCAACGAGGGCCTCAAGTCCCTCACCTGATCGTGGTGCACGGGGACGCGCTGCCCCTGCCGTCCGTGGCCCGCGGGCCGGCCCGGTACCCGGGCCGGCCCGTCGGGCGGGCCGAGGAGAGGCCATGACCGTCCCCGGGCGCTCGAGGGCGCTCACCCTCGAGGACATCGACGACCTGCGCGCCTACGAGCGCGGCCGGGCCGAGTACCGCCGCCGGATCATCGAGCTCAAGGCGCGCCGCCGGGTCACGGTGGGCCCCATCGTGTCCTTCGTGTTCGAGAACCGCGAGACGGTGCGGTCCCAGGTCCAGGAGATGGCCCGGGCCGAGCGCATGGTCACCGACGAGCAGATCCAGGCCGAGCTCGACGTCTACAACGCCCTTATCCCCGAGCCGGGCGAGCTCTCCGCCACCATGTTCATCGAGCTCACGGGGGAGCACGCCCTGCGCAACTGGTTGCCCCGCCTGGTGGGGATCGAGGACGCCGTCGTGCTCGAGCTGCCCGGCGGCGACCCCGTGCGGGCCGTCCCCGAGGCCGCCCACGCCGACGCCCTCACCCGCACCGAGGTGACGGCGTCGGTCCACTACGTGCGTTTCACCCTCACCCCCGACCAGATCGACCGCTTCGAGGCCGGCCCCGTGGCCCTGGTCATCGACCACCCCGAGTACGGCGAGCGGGCCGACCTGGGTGCCGAGACCCGGCGCGAGCTCCTGGCCGACCTGCGCCCCGACCGGGCCTGACCCCGGCCCCCGGAGGCCCGCCCCCGGGGCCCGCCCGGCCCGATGGTGGGCCCGGGCCGCACAGGGCACCCCACCAGGGGTGTTCTTTACACGACGGTGGGCCCGCGCCATACTGGTCGTTCCGCTGTTTTCCCTCCCGGGGCTCAATTGTCCCTGGTCACAGGTCTGCCAGCGGAAAAAAACACGCAGAGTACATCAAAATGCACACAGTGTGCCCGAGGAAGTGAATCCGATGACCGCCCCCTCCACCGCCATCTGGCGCAAGCGAGCCGCCTGCCGGGGCATCGACCCCGAGGTGTTCTACCCGGTGACCGACGAGGACGCCGAGGAGGCCAAGGCCGTGTGCGCCGACTGCCCGGTACGCCAGGCCTGCCTCGAGCACGCCCTGGCGCATCGCGAGCGCGAGGGCGTCTGGGGCGGCACCACGGAGCGGGAGCGGCGCCGGATCCACCGCCAGCGGCGGAAGTCGGCCTGACGACCGACCCCGGCGGGCGCCCTACCATGCCGCCCGTGGACCGACAGCCAGGGACGGGACGGGTGGCGCAGCGCCTGGCGTCGCTCGGCCTCACCCTCTACGGCCCGCACCCTCCCCACGATCCGCTCGACGCCGTGGTCGTGCACGGGGACGTGGCCCGCACCTCGGGCCAGCTCCCCCGCATCGACGGCGTGCTCACCTGCGTGGGCACCCTCGGGCTCGACGTGAGCGTGGAGGAGGGGGCGCGGGCGGCCGAGGTGTGCGCCCTCAACGCCCTGGCCGTGCTGGAGCAGGCGCTCGGCACCCTGGACCGCGTGGACCGGGTCCTGACCGTGACCGGCTTCGTCGCCTCCACCCCCGACTTCCACGAGCAGCCCGCCGTGATGGACGGGGCCAGCGCCGTGCTCGAGCGCGTCTTCGGTGCGGCCGGCCGCCACACCCGGTCGGCCATCGGCGTGGCCGCCCTGCCCCGGGGCGGGGCGGTGGAGATCGAGGTGACGGTGGCGCTGCGCCCCTGAGGGGCGCGCCGTCGCCGCAGTAGCCTCCCGCCGGTGGACTTCGACCTCGCCCCTGAGCTGGCGGAGCTGCAGGCGTCGGTGCGCCGCCTGGCCCGTGACAAGGTGCGGCCCCGCGCCCGGGAGATCGACACCACGGGCGAGTACCCCGACGACCTCTTCGCCGCCTTCCGTGACGCCGGGCTCCTCGGGCTGTGCATCCCCGAGGCCTACGGGGGGTCGGGGGCCGGGATCCTGGGGCTCACGGTGGCCATCGAGGAGGTGGCCAAGTACTCCAACACCGCCGCCCTCATGCTCCTCCTGACCCGCCTCCCCACGGGCCCGGTCATGATCGCCGGGACCGAGGAGCAGCGCCGGCGCTACCTCCCCGGCATCGCCGCCGGGGCCCAGCGCGCCGCCTTCGGGCTGTCGGAGCCCCAGGCGGGCAGCGACGTCATGGGCATGCGCACCCGGGCCCGCCCCGATCCGGCCGGCGGCGGGGGATGGGTCGTCGACGGCACCAAGTGCTGGATGTCGGGGGTGCGCGAAGCCGACTGGTACACCGTGTTCGCCAAGACCGGTGATCCCGCCAGCCGGGCCCACGACTCGGTCACGGCCTTCATCGTCGAGCGGGCCTGGCCCGGCGTGGAGGTGGGGCGCACCGACCACAAGATGGGGGTGCGCGGCGTCGACACGGGCGAGCTCGTGCTGCGCGACGTGCGCGTCCCGGCCGAGAACGTCATCGGCGAGGTGGGCGGGTTCCGGCTGGCCATGCTGGGGCTCAACGCCATGCGGCCCGTGGTGGCGGCCCGGGGCATCGGGCTGGCCGAGGGGGCCCTCATGTACGCCACCGACTACGTCCGCCAGCGGGCCGCCTTCGGCAGGACCATCGCCGACTTCCAGGGCGTGCAGTGGGAGATCGCCAAGTGCGCCGTGGACCTCGAGGCGGCCCGCCTCCTCACCTACCGGGCCGCCTGGCTGGCCGACCAGGGCAAGTTCACCAAGGAGTGGGTCCCGTACCTGTCGGCCGCCAAGTACCACGCCACCGAGCTCGCCGTGCGGGCCTCGGGCCTGGCCGTCCAGCTCCTGGGGGCGGCCGGGTACATGGCCGAGCACCCCACCGAGCAGTGGTACCGCGACGCCAAGCAGCTCACCATCGTGGAGGGGACGAGCCAGGTCCAGCTGGGACTGGTGGCCCGGGGCGTGCTCGACGGCGACCTGTGGTGGGACTGACGTGAGCGACCAGGCCGACGCCTTCGTCGCCGCCGGGGGGTGGCCCGCCGTCCTGAGCCGCCTGGTGGGGGGCGGGGACCTCGACGCCGAGGAGGCCGCCCTGGCCTTCGGGGAGATCCTCACCGGCGCCGCCACCCCGGCCCAGATCGCCGCCTTCGTGGTGGCCCTGCGGGCCAAGGGCGAGACCGTCCCCGAGATGACCGGACTGGTGCGGACCATGCTGGCCCACGCCGAGGCCGTCCCCGTCACGGGCGACCTGGTCGACACGTGCGGCACGGGCGGGGACCGCAGCCGCTCGGTCAACGTCTCGACCATGGCGGCACTGGTGGTGGCCGGGGCCGGGGCCCGGGTGTGCAAGCACGGGGGCCGGGCCGCCACCTCGGCGGCGGGGTCGGCCGACGTCCTCGAGGCCCTGGGGGTGGTGATCGACCTCGGCCCCACCGGGGTGGCGCGCTGCATCGAGGAGGTGGGCATGGGGTTCTGCTTCGCACCCCGCTTCCATCCCGCCATGCGCCACGCCATCCCGGTGCGCCGTGAGCTCGGGGTGGCCACCGTCTTCAACTTCCTCGGCCCCCTGGCCAACCCGGCGCGGGCCACCATGCAGGTGGTGGGGGTGAGCGACGCCGCCATGGCGGAGAAGATGCTGGGGGTGCTCGTGGCCAACGGCTGTCGCCACGCCATGGTGGTCCACGGCGCCGACGGCCTGGACGAGCTGTCGACCACCGGCCCCTCGTCGGTGCTCGAGTGGCGCCACGGGGAGGTGCGCCGCTACGGCGTCGACCCGGCCGACCTGGGCCTGGCCCCGGCGTCCCTGGGCGACCTGGTGGGCGGGGACGCGGCGCACAACGCCGAGGTCGTGCGGCGGGTGCTGGCGGGCGAGCCGGGCCCGGCACGCGACATCGCCGTGCTCAACGCCGCCGCCGGGCTGGTGGTGGCCGGCGTGGCGCCGGACCTGGCCGCCGGCGTGGCCCGGGCCGGTGCCGTCATCGACGAGGGGGCCGCCGCCGCGGTGCTCGAGGCGCTGGTGCGGGTGTCCCAGGAGGCGGCCGCGACGGCGTGAGCCGCTCGGCTCAGGCCGGACCGATCTCCCACATGGCCTCGAGGTCGTGGCGGCTGTAGGCCTCGAAGGCGACCAATGTGGTGGTGGCCTCGATGCCGGCCAGGGCGGCGATGCGGGTGGTGACCACGGCGGCCAGGTCGTCGTGGTGCCGGACGCGCACGATGGCCACGATGTCGGCCACCCCCCCGGCCACGGAGAACACCTCGGTCACCCCCTCGGTCCCGGCCAGCTCCTGGCACAGGGGGGCGATGCGGGCCGGCTCGGCGTCGATGAGGACGAAGGCGTGCAGCACCGGGCCGAGCCTACGGCTACGACACCCGGGCGCGCCCGACCCCGGCGCCCCCCGGCGAGCCCAGCTCGAGCAGGTCGGCCAGGACGAACACGCCGTAGGCGGTGGCCCGCTCGATGAGGAGGTGGAGGAGATCGGCGGTGGCGCGCACGTCGTCGAGGGCGCGGTGGGTGGGGGCGTGGTCGAGCCCGAGCACGGCGGCCAGGGTGCGCAGGCGGCAGTTGGGCACGTCGGGCCGCAGCAGCCGGCGGGCCAGGGCCAGGGTGTCCACGGCGGCGTGGTGACCGAGGGGGCGGCGCCCGCACGCCGCCAGGGCGGCGTCGAGGAAGGACAGGTCGAAGGCCACGTTGTGCCCCACCACCACGGCCCCGGCGGCGAACTCCTGGAGCGAGGGCAGCACCGACGACACCGGCGGGGCCCCCGCCACCATGGCGTCGGTGATCCCGGTGAGGAGGGAGATGAGGGGGGGCACGGCGCAGCCCGGGTCCACCAGGGTCTGGAAGGTGCCCCGGCACTCGCCCCCGACGAAGCGGGCGGCGGCGATCTCGGTCAGGGCGGCCGTGCTCGGGGAGCCGCCCGTGGTCTCGACGTCGAGCACGACGAAGGGCACTGCGAACAGCGGGGCACCGGGGTCCACCCCGGGCGGGAGGGACGCCCCCCCGGTCCAGCCCGGCCCGTCGCCCGCCGCCCCGGCGCCCGGTCCGGGGTCGGCTCCCGGCCCGGCCCGCCGGGCCACGCGCCCGGCCAGGCCCACCCACCGCGCCCAGCGGGACGACACGTCGACGGCCACGCCACGGATGGTAAGCACGGGGTGTCGCGCCGACGAGGATGCCGGCGCCGCCGTGGTGGGGCGGGCGGTAGCGTTGGGGCGTGGCCCCCACCCGCTACCGCTGCACCAATTGCGGGAACCTCACCCGCTTCGACGTCGTCACCGACCGCCGCACCCGGGCCTTCCACCACTTCAGCGTGGGGGGCGAACTCACCGTCGAGGACGAGCAGGTCCTCTCGGAGTCGGTGGTCGAGGTGACGTGCCGCTGGTGCGGGCACGGTCGGGCCGTCGAGGTCGTGGCCGAGGCGCCCGACGCCACCCCCGCCGACGCCGGCTGAGCCCGTCGTTACAGCCCCCTGCCACCCTGCCCCCGATGGCGCCGACGACCATCGGGCCGACCGTGGGAAGGGGCCGGGCGTGACCGAGGGGACCAGCATCAGCATCAGCTGCCAGGCGTGCGACCTGCGCGACAGCGCCGCCTGCGACGACTGCCTGGTGAGCTTCGTGCTGGCGCGGGACCCCGACGACGCCGTCGTGGTCGACGTGGAGGAGGCCCGGGCCATGCGCATGCTGGCCCGGGCCGGGCTCGTCCCCGGCCTGCGCCACTCGGGCCTGGCCGACTGGGCCGCCAGCTGACCCACGCCGCCGGCCCCGACCGGCCGGGGCCCGGGCGTGCCACCATGGGCCGGTGCCGGCACCACAGGGCGGGGCGTGGCGGTGAACCACCACCTGCTCGTCACCAACGACTTCCCCCCCAAGGTGGGTGGCATCCAGAGCTACCTGTGGGAGCTGTGGCGTCGCCTGCCCCCGGCGTCGTTCACGGTCCTCACGGCGTCGTCGCACCCCGAGGCGCCCGCCTTCGACGCCGCCCAGGCCCGGCTCGGGTTCCGCATCGAGCGCGTCCGGGCGCCGGTGCTGGCGCCCACGCCGGCCCTGGCCCGCCGCATCCGGGCCCTGGCGGCCGAGACGGGGGCCTCCCTGGTGGTGCTGGACCCGGCCCTGCCCCTGGGGCTCCTCGGCCCCGCCCTGGGCGGCCTCCCCTACGGGGTGGTCCTGCACGGGGCCGAGGTCGCCGTCCCGGGCCGGCTCCCCGGATCCCGCCAGGCGCTGGCAGCGGTGCTGGGCCGGGCCCGCCTGGCCGTGTGCGCCGGTCGGTACCCCGCCGCCGAGGCGGCCCGGTGCGCCGGCGGGCGCATGCCGGCCGTGGTGGAGATCCCTCCCGGGGTGGACACCGACCGGCTCCGGCCCCTCCCGGCGGCGGCCCGGCGCAAGGCCCGGGCCACCCTGGGCCTGCCCCCCGAGGGACCCTTGGTGGTGAGCGTGAGCCGGCTCGTGCCCCGCAAGGGGATGGACGTGGTGGTGGAGGCGGCCGCCGCCCTGGCGCCGTCGTTCCCGGCCATGACCGTGGCCATCGCCGGGTCGGGTCGCCAGCGGGGCCGGCTCGAGGCCCAGGTCAGGGCCACCGGGGCGCCGGTGCGCCTCCTGGGCCAGGTGCCCGACGGGGAGCTGGCCCTCCTGTACGGGGCGGCCGACGTCTTCGTCATGGCCTGTCGCGACCGTTGGCTCGGCCTCGAGCAGGAGGGGTTCGGCATCGTCTTCCTGGAGGCGGCGGCGTGCGGGGTGCCCCAGGTGGCGGGGCGCAGCGGGGGCGCCGACGAGGCGGTCGAGCACGGCCGGACCGGGCTGGTGGTGGACGAGCCCGGGGATCCCGGGCACGTGGCCGCCGCCCTGCGCCGGCTGCTCGTCGACGACGAGGCCAGGCGGGCCATGGGGCGGGCGGCGCGGCGCCGGGCCCGGACCCGCTTCGCCTGGGACCTCCTCGCACATAGGCTGGCCGGCGCGTTCCGGGACGTGGAAGGCTGAGCGCCGCCCGGGTCGAGCGCAAAGGAGTGGGCGTGGCCGACACCGCCACCGAGCACATGGTCGTGACCGCCACCCCGGAGCAGTGCTTCGCGGTGGTGAGCGACGTGGAGCGCTACCCGGAGTGGGCCGCCGACATCAAGCAGGTGGTGGTGGACTCGCGCGACGCCGAGGGGCGGCCCTCCCAGGTGACGTGGCGGGCCGGGGCCTTCGGCCGCTCCACCAGCTACACCCTGGTCTACGACTACAGCGGGGCGCCCCAGCAGCTGTCCTGGAAGCAGACGGCGGGCGACATCACCTCCAAGCTCGACGGCGTGTACCGCTTCGTGAGCGCGGGCGAGGGGACCACCGAGGTCACCTACACCCTCGAGGTCCAGCTGGTGGTGCCCCTCCCCGGGTTCATCAAGCGCCGGGCCCAGAGCCGGATCATGCACACCGCCCTGGAGGAGCTCCGAGCCCGCGTCGAATCCTCGCTGACCACGTGAGGACGGGCGTCGGGAGGCGCGCATGACCGGTGGCGTGACCGTCGGGCTCGACATGGGCGGCACCAAGGTCCTGGGCCTGGCCCTCGACGCCGAGGGCACCGTCCTGGCCGAGGAGCGGGTGGCGACCCCGCACCGCCCCGGCGCCCCCCTCGACGACGCCGACGTGGCCGCCCTGGTCATCGAGGCCCTGGCCGGCCTGGTGGACCAGCTGCGGGCCGCCGTGGGCGCTGCGGTGGTGTCGGTCGGGGTGGGGGCCCCCGGCCTGGTCGACAACACCGGGGTCCTGCGCTTCGCCCCCAACCTCCCGGGCGGGGCGGGTCTCGACGTGGCGGGCGGGCTGTCGGCCCGCCTGGGCGGGCTGCCCACCGTGGTCGACAACGACGCCACGTGCGCCACCGTGGCGGAGTGGGCCTTCGGGGCCGCCACCGGGGCGACCGACGCCGTGCTGGTCACCCTGGGGACGGGGATCGGCGGGGGCATCATCGCCGGGGGCCGGGTCGTGCGGGGGGCCTCGGGCTTCGCCGGCGAGGTGGGCCACATGGTGGTGGACCTGAACGGCCCCCCCTGCGCCTGCGGCAAGCGGGGGTGCTGGGAGCGCTTCGCCTCGGGGAGCGGGCTCGGGCGCCTGGCCCGGGAGGCGGCCCACGCCGGACGCCTCGAGGACGTGGTCCGCCTGGCCGGCGGCGACGCCGAGTCGGTGCGGGGCGAGCACGTCACCCTGGCCGCCAAGGCCGGGGACCCCGAGGCCCTGGCCGTGCTGGAGGAGCTCGGCCGGTGGCTGGCGCTCGGGCTCTCCAACCTGGCCCTGGCCCTCGATCCCGCCGTCATGGTCTACGGCGGCGGCCTGGTCGACACCGTGACGCTCGTCCTCGACGCCGTGCGCGCCCACGTCGGGGACATGCTGGGGGGCGGGGCGTCACGGCCCGAGGTCCGTATCGTGCCGGCCCAGCTCGGTGAGCGGGCCGGTGCCATCGGGGCCGCACTGGTGGCGCGCCTCGGCGACCGGTACGGCGCCGAGGCCCGCTGAAGCACCGCCCCCGTGCGCGTCGGGGTCACCCTCCCCACCTTCCGTGACGACGCCGCCTTCCTGGAGGCGGCCGCCACGGTGGAGCGCCTGGGCCTCGACGGGGCCTTCGTCTTCGACCACCTGTGGCCCATGGGCGCACCCGAGCGCCCCGCCCTGTCGTGCTTCCCCGTCCTCGGGGCCCTGGCGGCGTCGACCACCCGCCTGTGCTTCGGGCCCCTGGTGGCCCGGGTGGGGCTCGTGCCCCAGGAGGTCCTCGAGGCCGAACTCCTCTCCCTGCACCGCATGGCCCCGGGGCGCCTCATCGCCGGCCTGGGGACGGGCGACCACCTGAGCGCCCAGGAGAACCGGGCCTACGGGATCCCCTTCGCCCCCGCCGACGAGCGGCGCCTGGTCCTGGCCGGGTGCGCCCGCCGGCTGTCGTCGGCGGGCGTCCCGGTGTGGGTGGGGGGCGGCGCCACCGCCACCACCGAGCTCGCCGCCGACCTGGGCGTGGCCGTCAACCTGTGGGGGGGCCAGCCCGCCGCCGTGGCCGCCCTGGCGGCCCGGGTCGAGGTCACCTGGGGCGGCCCCGTGGACGGCGACGTCCCGGCCGTGACGGCGTGGCTGGCGGAGCTGCGCCAGGCCGGGGCCAGCTGGGCCGTGTGCGCCTGGCCCAGGTCGATGGAGGCGGTGGCCGAGGCGGTGTCGCTCCTGGGGGCGCGCTGACACGTGCCGCGGCGCGCCGCGGCGCGGGCGCACCACGCCGCGGCGGGGGGGAGGGACGGGGAGGGCGGCACCAGGGGGGCACTAACCTCGCGCCATGGAATTCCGACGGATCAACGGCCTCCCCCCGTATGTCTTCGCGCACATCGAGGCGCTGAAGCTCGAGGCCCGTCGAGCCGGCCGCGACGTCGTGGACCTCGGTTTCGGCAATCCCGACCTGCCCTCGCCCCCCGTGGCGGTGGAGAAGCTGGCCGAGGCCGTCCACAACCCCCGCAACCACCGGTACTCGGCCAGTCGGGGCATCCCCAAGCTCCGCCAGGCCGTGTCCTCGCTGTACCTGCGGCGCTTCGGGGTGGAGATCGACCCCGAGACCGAGGTCGTCACCACCATCGGCGCCAAGGAGGGCCTCTCGCACCTCATGTGGGTGCTCCTCGGTCCCGGCGACAGCGCCCTGGTGCCCTCGCCCTCGTATCCCATCCACATCTACGCCCCCCTCTTCGCCGGGGCCGAGGTGCGCCAGGTGCGCCTGGAGGACGCACGGGCCGAGGGGCTCCCGGCGTCCGAGGCCTTCTTCGACAACCTCATGGAGTCGTGGGAGTCGGCCTGGCCCAAGCCCCGCGTCATCGTGCTCTCGTTCCCCCACAACCCCACCACGGCATGCGTGGACCTGCCCTGGATGCAGCGCATCGTGGACTTCGCCCGCGAGCACGACGTCGTGCTGGTGCACGACTTCGCCTACGCCGACATCTCCTTCGACGGCTACACCCCGCCCTCGATCCTCGAGGTGCCCGGGGCCAAGGAGGTGGCGGTGGAGCTCTACACGCTCACCAAGTCCTTCTCCATGGCGGGGTGGCGGGTCGGTTTCCTGGTGGGGAACGCCGAGGTGGTGGCCGCCCTCACCAAGCTCAAGAGCTACCTCGACTACGGCACCTTCCAGCCTATCCAGATCGCCGCCATCGTGGCCATGAACGAGGCCCCCGACTACCCCAAGTGGGTGAATGAGACCTACCTGGCCCGGCGCGACGCCCTGTGCGACGGCCTCGACCGCATCGGCTGGCACCTCACCCCGCCCAAGGGGACCATGTTCGTGTGGGCGCCGATCCCCGAGCCCTACCGGGAGATGGGGTCCCTCGAGTTCGCCTCCTTCCTGGTGCAGGAGGCCGAGGTGGCCACCTCCCCCGGGGTGGGCTTCGGGCCCGGTGGCGACGGCCACGTGCGCTTCGCCCTCATCGAGAACGAGCAGCGCATCGGCCAGGCCGTCCGCAACCTCCGTCGCACCCTGACCAAGCTGCAGTGACGGGAGCCTGAGGGCCCCCCGCATCGACTCGCCCGGCGCGCCCGTCGGGCATGATGGCGGCGATGCACGGACCGTTCCGGCGGGTGAGGATCGGCCTGGCCGCCCTGGTGCTGGTGGTGGTGGGGGGGACCGTCGGCTTCCTGGTGATGGGGTACGACCTCCTCGACGCCCTGTACCAGACCGTCGTCACCGTCACCACCGTCGGCTACGCCCCGCCCCACCCGCTCCACAGCGGGGGCAAGGTCTTCACCATCGTCCTCATCCTGGTGGGGGTGGGCACCGCCCTGTACGCCTTCACCGCCGCCCTCGAGCTGCTCATCGAGGGCCACATGCGCGACCTGCTGAGGAGACGCACCATGGAACGCAACATCGCACGCATGTCGGGCCACGTGGTGGTGTGCGGATGGGGCCGGGTGGGCCGCGAGGTTGCCCGCTACCTCACCGCCGCCGGGCAGGAGGTGGTGGTGATCGACCGCGACACCACCCGCACGGCCGAGGTGCCCTATCCCACCGTCACCGGGGACGTCACCGACGACGCCACCCTCCTGGCGGCCGGGGTGGACCGGGCCGCCACACTGGTGGCCGCCCTCGACACCGACGGGGACAACCTCTTCGTCACGGTGGCGTGCCGCACCCTGCGGCCCGATCTCCAGATCATCGCCCGGGCCCGGAGCGAGACCTCGGAGCCCAAGCTCCTCCGGGCCGGGGCCAGCCGGGTGGTGAACCCCCAGCAGCTCGGGGGCGACCGCATGGCCGCCTTCGTGACCCAGCCCCACGTGGTGGACTTCGTGGACGTGGTCATGCACGACGGGACCCTCGAGTTCCGCCTGGAGGAGCTGGTGGTGGCGCCCACCTCGCCCCTGTCGGGCGGCTCGCTCCAGGACATGCGGCTCCACGACCACACCGGGGCCCTGGTCCTGGCCATCCGCCGTCCCGACGGCACCTTCGACACCAACCCCTCCTCCGACGTCACCATCCAGGCCGGCGACATCCTCATCGGGGTCGGCACCGCCTCCCAGCTCGGCGCCCTGGCCAAGGTGGCGGCCGGTCCCTGACGGGCCGGCCCGCCGGCCGTTACCCGGCCGGGCGCCCCAGGCGGTGACGGGCCGCCTCGGGGGAGAGGATCCCCTCCAGGCAGAAGGCCACGGCGGCCGCCCCGGCGTCGGCGGCAGGGCGGCCCTCCTCCAGCACGAGGACCCGGGCCAGGCGGTCGGTGACGCCCAGGATGGCGTGGGCCAGGACCAGGGGGTCCTCGCGCCGGATCATCCCGGCCGCCACCCCGGCCTTCACGTGGGGGAGGGCGTCGGCCACGGCCTGCTCCTCGCCCTGGCGGATGAGGGGGGCGAAGTGCTCCTCGGTGCGGGCGAACTCGAGGAGGACGAAGAGGTGGCGGTTGGCGTCGAGCCACGCCACCGAGGCGCGGATGCCGGCCTCGATGCGGCGCACCGGGTCGGGCTCGTCGGCGATGGCCTGGCGCTGGGTGCGGCGCAGGTCGCGCTGGGCGTCCACCAGGATCTGGCGGAACAGCTCCTCCTTGGAGGCGAAGTACCAGTAGAAGACGCCCTTGCCGACCCCCAGGCCCTCGACCACGTCGGTCACGGAGGTGGGGTGGTAGCCCTGGAGGGCGAAGCGGCGCGCCGCGTAGTCGAGGAGCTCGGCCCGCCGACGCTGCCCCCGGGCGGTGAGGCGGCGGGCCATGGGCGGTGACGCTACCCCCGGCGTCCGGCCACCGGCACCGTCCGTGTCGGCTCGGGGCACGGCGCGCTACCGTGTGCCGTGGCCTACTGGGTCCTGAAGGGCCTGCTCAGCCCGGTCTTCCTGCTGTTGTGGCGCATCAAGGTGGAGGGCCGTGAGCACGTCCCGGCCACGGGGCCGGTCATCCTGGCCCCCAACCACGTGACCTTCCTGGACTCGATGTTCCTCCCCCTGGTGCTGCGGCGCCGTGTGACCTTCGTGGCCAAGGCCGAGTACTTCGCCTCGTGGCGCACGGCCTGGTTCTTCCGGGCCGCGGGCCAGATCCCCATGCGGCGCGAGGGGGGGAGCGCCTCGGAGCGGGCCCTGGCGGCGGCGCGTGACGTCCTGGCCGAGGGCAAGGTCCTCGGCATCTATCCCGAGGGCACCCGCTCCCCCGACGGCCGCCTGTACCGGGGCCACACCGGGGTGGCCCGCCTGGCCTTCGGGTGCAAGGTCCCCGTGGTCCCGGTGGGCCTGGTGGGGACGGACCGGGTGCAGAAGCCGGGGTCGAACCTCCCCCATCCCTTCCGCCGGGTGACGGTGCGCTTCGGGCCCCCCCTCGACCTGCGCCGCTTCGGGCCCGACGCCACCGACGACCCCCTGGCCCTGCGGGCCGCCACCGACGAGCTCATGTTCGAGATCCGGGCCCTGTCGGGCCAGGTCTACGTGGACCGCTACGCCAAGAAGCACCACGTGGTGGGCGGGGCCGAGGTGGCGGCGGTGCCGGCGGCGGGGACCAACGGCGACGGCTACGGCGACCCCGCCGTCCCCCTCGTCTCCGGCCCGGCCCCGGCCTCCTCCGGCCCGGCCCGCTGACCCTCCCGGCCGACCCTCCCCGCACCCCGCACGCACCGCCGGCCGCCCGGCGGGCCGGGTGCTAGCACGAGGCCCGGTGACGGGGTACCCACCTTGGTGGGCGCGGCTCGGTCGGCCACACTGACGGCGGGAGGTGGCGGTGACCGTCGTCGGCATGGTGGTGCGGGCCGAGCTGCGTCGGCGCTGGCGCAGCTGGCTGGCCCTGGCCCTGCTGGTGGCGGTGGTGGGCGGCGTGGTCCTGGGGGCGGCGGCGGCGGGACGGCGCACCGAGTCCGCCTTCCCCGACTACCTGGCCCGCTACGGCTTCGACGTGGCCCTCTACACCGCCGGGCCGCTGGGCTCCATCGCCCACGCCCCGGGCGTGGCCCACGCCCAGGAGGTCATCGGCCTCGACAACGGCCAGCCCACGTGCGCCTGCACCCAGCCCCTCAGCACCACCAACTTCGGGGTCATCACCCTGCCGGGCGGGGCCGCCGCGCCGTTCTCCAAGCTGGTGGCGGGGCGCCGCCCCCGGGCCGCCGACGAGGTCCTGGCCTCCTACACCCTCCGGAGCATCGGCATCCACCTGGGCAGCGTGATCCGGGTGCCGCTCTACGCCGCCTCCCAGACCCAGGCCTACGACGACGCCACCAGCGTCCTCCCCGTGCCGCGGGGCCCGACCATGGCCTTCACGGTGGTGGGGTTCGAGGCCACCGAGTGGGAGTTCCCCTCGGGCCAGCCCACCCAGGACGGGGTGTGGACCTCGCCCGCCTTCGACCGCACCGTGCTGCCCAAGGTGGCGTCGGGCGTGGTCTACCTGGTGCGGCTGCGCCACGGCGCCGCCGGGCTCCCCGCCTTCGACCGCCTGGTCACCGCCCGCGGGGCCGAGCCCGACAACGAGGACGCCAGCCTGTCCTCGGTGCAGAGCGCCATCCACCCCCAGGCCCTGGGCTGGTGGCTCCTGGCCGGGCTGGCCACCGTGGTGGGGGTGGCCGTGGTGGGCCAGGCCCTGTTCCGCCAGAGCTCGGCCGAGGACGAGGACGTGGCCACCCTGGCCGCCCTCGGCATGGACCGGCGCCACCTCGTCGCCGCCGCCACCGTGCGCAACGCCGCCGTGGGCGTGGTGGGCGCCGCCGGGGCGGTGGTGGTGGCCTTCCTCCTCTCTCCCATCGCCCCCCTGGGCGAGGCCCGGGTGGCCGAGCCCGACACCGGCCTCGTGTTCGATCCCACGGTCCTGCTCCTGGGCGCCCTCGGCGTCGTGGTGGTCGTGGTGGGCCTGGGCCTGTGGCCGGCGTGGCGCTCCTGGCGCGCCCTGGTGGCCGAGCAGGGGCGGGCCCCCACCCGGCCCTCGGTGATCGCCACCCGCCTGGCGGCGGCGGGGGCGCCCCCCAGCATGGTGGTGGGGGTGCGCAGCGCCCTGGAGCGCCGCAGTGGGGGGAGCACGGTCCCGGTGGGGACGGCCCTCCTCGGGACGGTGCTGGCCGTGGTGGCCCTGGTGGGCACGGCCGTGTTCGGGGCCAGCCTGTCGCACCTGACCGCCACCCCCCGCCTGTACGGCACGTCCTTCGGCATCAACTTCACCACCCCCACCGGGTCGGGCCCGGACCCCACGCTGCTGGCGGCGTTGCGGCGCGACCCCACCGTGACCCGCATCACCGAGGGGTACGAGGAGGAGCTGGTGGTGCACGGCCGGGGCGTGGCCGGCCTGGCCGGTCAGACCCTGCGGGGACCGCTCCTGTTCAGCACCGTGGCCGGCCGTCTCCCCGACGGTGACGGCCAGATCGCCATGGGCTCGGTCACCCTGCGCCAGACCGGGGCGCACGTGGGATCGGTGCTGCCGGTCACGGTGACGTCCCCCTCGGGGGTGCGGCGCACGGCCGCCTTCACCGTGGTGGGGGAGGTGGCCATGCCCGTGCTCGGCGGGGTGGCCCTCGGCAACGGGGCCATCCTCACCATCGGCGCCTACCGCCACGCCGCCTGCCCCCCCGGACCGCACCAGGCCGCCTGCCTCACCCCCGACGGCCCCGTCCCCGGGGGCATGCTCGTCGGCTTCAGCTCCGGCCCGGCCGGGCGCCGGGCTGTGGCCCACTACCTGCGGGCCGACGCCAACATCGCCGCATCGCCGCCCGTCCCCACGTCCCTCGTGAACTTCGGGGAGGCCGTCAACTTCCCCCTCCTGTTCGGGATCGTCCTGGCCGTGTCGGGGGCGGCCACGCTGGTGCACCTCCTGGTGGTGAGCGTGGCCCGGCGCCGTCGCGAGATCGGCCTGCTGCGGGCCGTGGGCTTCGTCAACGCCCAGGTGGTGTCGGCCTTCGTGTGGCAGGCCACCACCCTGGCGGCCCTGGGCATCGTGGTGGGCGTGCCCCTCGGCATCGTGGTGGGCCAGGTGGTGTGGACGGACTTCGCCGGCAACCTCGGCGTGGTCCCGGTGTCGGTCCTCCAGGCCTGGCTGCTGGCCGTGGTGGCGGCCGGCGTGGTGGTGGTGGCCGGCGTCCTGGCCCTGCCGCCCGCCGCCGTGGCCACCCGCCTGCGCACGGGGGAGCTCCTGCGCATGCAGTGACCGCGCCTCACCACCCCACGGCGCCGTCCACCAGCTCGCGCAGGAGATCGGCGTGGCCGTTGTGCCGGGCGTACTCCTCGATCATGTGGGTGTAGATCCAGCGCAGGGACACCTCCTCGCCGTCGCGCCAGCCCGTGTCCTCCAGGGCGTGGGCGGCGGCGGCCCGGCGGGCCTCGTCGCACTCGGCCTCCCAGGCGGCCAGGTCGGCGTCCCAGTCGGCGTGGTCGAGGGGGACGAGCTCGCTGTCCTCGACGCGGTCGTCGTACCAGATGCCGGGGAGCTCGGGCCGGCGCAGCAGGACGCGCCGGAACCAGTTGCGCTCGACCTCGCCCATGTGCCGCACCAGGCCGTGCAGCGAGAGGCGCGACGTGGGCACGGGCCGGGCCTTGCGGGCGGCGTCGTCGAGCCCCTCGCACTTGAGGAGCAATGTGGTGCGGTGGAACTCGAGCCAGCCCTCGAGCATGGCCCGCTCGTCCAGGACGTAGGCCGGCTCGTGGCGCCGGGGATCGACGAGGTCTCCCACCATGGCTGCTCCTCCCTCGGGACCGGCCCGGGACGGCCGCCCCGCCATCGTCGCACGGGGTGTCCACCCCGGCGGCGGACGGGGGCGCCCGGCGTGGCAGCCGGTGCCCTACCCGAAGGTGAAGTCGTAGGCCTCCACGCCGGGTGACAGGGACAGGACCAGGGTGCCCGTCTCGTCGTGCCCGGCCCGCACCATGGTGTAGAGGCGGGGGATCCCCGAGACCGCCACCGTGCGGGTGTGGGTCCCGTCCACCGACACCCCCACCGTCCCCGTCCCCCCCAGGACGAGGTAGACGTCGTCGGCCTCGAAGGCGAGCTCGATGCGGGCGTCGGCGCCGGCCGTGGCCTCCTCCGAGCCGATGGTCCAGGTCCCGGCGAAGGCCAGGTAGTCGGTGGGGAGCCCGCTCGGGAACTGGTAGGTGGCGGCCTTGCCGGGGGTGATGGAGCTCCCGTCGAAGTTGGGCAGGCCGTGGGCGTACCCGAGGTAGGACTCGGGCGTGATCTCGCCGGTGGGGGTGACGTCGGCCACGTCGGTGGGCCGGGGCAGGTGGACCGTCGGGTCGGCCTGGACCAGGAGCTGGCGGATGAGGGACTCGGTGGCGCCGTAGTCGCCCTCGCCGAACTGCTCGTGGCGCACCGCCCCGTGGGCGTCGATCAGGTACTCGGCCGGCCAGTACTCGTTGTCGTAGGCGTCCCAGGTTCCGTAGTCGTCGTCGACGGCGACGGGGTAGTCCACCCCCAGCTGCCTGGTGGCGGCCTGCACGTTGGAGACGACGTGCTCGAAGCCGAACTCCGGGGTGTGCACGCCCACGACCTCGAGGCCGTCGGCGTGGTAGCGGGCGTACCAGGCCTCGACGTGGGGGAGGGAGCGCTGGCAGTTGATGCAGGAGTAGGTCCAGAAGTCGACCAGGACCACCTTGCCCCGCAGGCCGGCCAGGGTGAGGGGACGGTCGCCCGGTGTGTTGAGCCAGGCGGTGACGTCCTTGAAGGCCGGGGCCCGCCCGCAGTCCTCGAGGACGGACAGGCTGGGGGCGCACTTGGCCAGGGCCGAGGTGGTGGACCGCTTGGTCAGGTGCGCCAGCTGCTTGGTGATGTAGCCGCCCCCCTCGATGTTGCGCTGCAGCACGCTCGTGTACCCCGGCACCACCGTCTGCAGTCCGTTGGTGACGTTGAAGTAGATGAGCCCGGCCATGAGCAGGAGCACGAGGCCCCCCACCCGGCGGGCCAGCACGGCGTGGGCCCGGAAGGCCCGCACCCGGTCGGCCACCCGCCGCCCGGCCAGGGCGAAGACGAGGAGGGGGACGGCCGCCCCCAGGGCGAAGTCGACGGTGAGGACCACGACCCCGAGCCCCACGGTGTGGTGGGCGCTCACCACGGTGATGGCGGTGAGCACGGGCCCGGCGCACGGCACGAAGAGGACCCCCAGGCTGAGCCCGAGGACGAACCCGCCCGTCGTGCCCGATGGCTGGCGCCCGGCCAGGCGGGCGAAGGGGCGCTCGATGAGCTCGCCCACGGGCGGGACGATGAGGCCCACGGCCACCACGGCCAGCACCACCAGGCCGGCGTCGCGCAGGAAGTCCTGGGGCAGGCCCAGGGCGCTCAGGATGGACGAGCCCACCAGCACGGTGATGCTGAAGCTCAGGATGAGCCCGGCCACCACGGCGTAGGGACGCAGGTCGTGGCGGGCCGCCCCCCCGTCCGGGCCGGGCCCCTCCGCCCCGGCGGACCACGAACCCCCCGGGGGCCGCCGCGCCCGGCCCGCCGGCCGGGCCGGGGTGGGGCGCGGTGCGGGGCGCACCACCACCGCCGCGCTGCGCAGGGGACGGGGGGAGCCGGCCCCGGCGCCACCCGCCGCGGTGGCCACCCCCACCGGTCGGCCCCGGGGCGAGGCCGCCTCGCCCGTGTCGGCGCCGTCCTCCTCGCTCGCGTCCCCCTCGTCCGCCCCCGACGCCGGGTCGGGGGCGTCCTCGGTTGCGGCCGGCTGGGGCCGGGTGGCCCCCGCCACCAGCACCACGGGGAGGACGGGGAGGATGCAGGGGGAGATGCCGGCCACCACGCCCGCCACGAACCCGACCACGTACAGCAGGAGCACCGACGTGCCCACCCTTTCCCTGGGCCCCGCGCCCTGGTGTAGTCATGGTACGGAGCAGCGGCGTTACAGCGGTGTCGGGAGGGAACCGCCTCAGGGGCGGGGCGCGGCCCACCCCAGGGAGCGCTCCACCGCCAGGCGCCATCCGTCGTAGCCGCGGTCGGCGGCGACGGCGCCGGCGACGGGCTCGACGCCGGCGTCGAGGTGCCACAGGGTCTCGAGCTCGGCCGGGGTGGACCACACCCCTTCGGCCAATCCGGCCAGGGTGGCCGCCCCCAGGGCCGTGGTCTCGGTGGTGGTGGGCCGGCACACCGCCACCCGCAGCTGGTCGGCCTGGAGCTGGAGGAGCAGGTCGAGGACGGCCATCCCCCCGTCCACCCGCACCGTGGCCAGCTCCGTCCCCGCCCGGCGCATGGCCCCCACCACGTCACGCACCTGGTACGCGGTGGCCTCGACCACGGCCCGGGCGATGTGGGCGGCGCCGGTGCCGCGGGTGAGCCCGACGATGGTGCCCCGGGCGTAGGGGTCCCACCACGGGCTGCCGAGGCCGGTGAAGGCGGGGACCACGTAGACCCCCTCCGTGTCCGCCACCCCGGCCGCCAGGGGACCCACCGCCGCGGCCGAGTCGATGAGCCCGAGCCCGTCGCGCAGCCACTGCACGGCGGCACCGGTGACGAAGATGGCCCCCTCGAGGGCGTAGGCCACGGGATCGGGGCCGCCGTGCTCGCCCAGGTCCCACGCCACCGTGGTGAGCAGTCCCTCCTGGGGGGCGGGGCAGCGGGGCCCGGCGTTCACGAGGACGAAGGTGCCCGTCCCGTAGGTGGCCTTGGCCATGCCCGGGTGCAGGCAGGCCTGGCCGAACAGGGCGGCCTGCTGATCCCCGGCCACGCCGCTCACCGGCACACCCGCCAGTCCGGGGGCGGCCCGGGCCAGCGCTCCGCCCACCAGGCCCAGCCGCCCGCACGAGGGGTGGACGGCGGGGAGGGCCCCCATCGGGACGCCGAACAGATCGCACAGCTCGTCGGACCAGGCCCGGGCGCCGATGTCGAGGAGCGAGGTGCGCGAGGCGTTGGTCACGTCGGTGGCCACCACCCCGCCCTCGGTCCCCCCGGTGAGGTTCCACACCAGCCAGGCGTCGACCGTCCCCAGGGCCAGCGCCGGGCCGGGGGGGACGCCGCCGGGACCGAGGAGCCAGGCCATCTTGGTGGCCGAGAAGTAGGGGTCGAGGACCAGGCCCGTGCTGGCCCGCACCGTGGGGAGGTGCCCGAGGGCCCGCAGCTCCTCGCACCGCCCGGCCGTGCGCCGGTCCTGCCACACGATGGCCCGGTGCAGCACCGTCCCCCGGGCACGGTCCCAGGCCACCACCGTCTCGCGCTGGTTGGTGATGCCGATGGCGGCCACCGCCTCCCCCGCCTCGGCCCGCCTGGTGGCCACCTCGGCCACCGTGGCCAGGGCGTGCCCCCAGATCTCCGTGGCGTCGTGCTCCATCCACCCGGGCCGGGGGAAGTACTGGGTGAGCTGGCGCTGGGCCACGTCCACCACGGCCCCGTCCTCGGCCACGGCCAGGGCCCGGACGCTGCTCGTCCCGGCGTCGACGGCGATCACGCACCCCACCGGCCCGGACCCTACCGGTGGGGGTGGAGGGCCGCCCCGGACCGACTCGGGCACGGTCCCCGGGGCCCCGGGGGGCCCGCCGGCCGGCCCGTCGCGCAAACTTTCGCGAACGGGTCGCGACCTGGGACGACGGGGGCCCCTTCCCGTTGACACCCCCGTAACTACAGTGCTGTAATGTCCACCGCATCTGGTGGGCCCTCGAGGGGGGACCACAACATCTTGTGGTGTGAGGGCGTTTCCGAGAGTCGTGCCCCGGCGTCTCCCGGTGACCGGACCCCTACGCTGGATACCTACGGAAGGGTGGAAACGATCATGGCCATCGCCCCGCAGCGGACCTCCATCGGCCTCCGGCGGCACTTCACCACCGAAGGGGTCCACCCCTACGACGACATCGTCTGGGACGAGCGGGACTCGCGTATCACCGACTACCGCGACGGCAGCGTGGCCTTCGAGCAGCGGGGGGTCGAGGTCCCGGCCGGCTGGAGCCTCAACGCCACCAACATCCTGGCCCAGAAGTACTTCCGGGGCACCCCGGGGACGGCCGAGCGGGAGTGGTCCCTGCGCCAGGTGGCCGACCGGGTGGCCGACACCATCACCGACTGGGGCCTCAAGGACGGCTACTTCGAGGACGCCTCCGAGGCCGAGGCCTTCCGGGACGAGCTCAAGTACCTCATCGTCCACCAGCGGGCCGCCTTCAACTCGCCCGTGTGGTTCAACATCGGCGTGGGCGGCGTGCCCCAGCAGGCCTCGGCCTGTTTCATCCTGTCGGTGGACGACTCCATGGACTCGATCCTCAACTGGTACCGGGAAGAGGGCGTCATCTTCAAGGGCGGCTCGGGAGCCGGGGTCAACCTGTCGAGCATCCGGGCCTCGGTCGAGCGGCTCCAGGGCGGGGGGACGGCGTCCGGTCCGGTGTCGTTCATGCGGGGTGCCGACGCCTCGGCCGGGACCATCAAGTCGGGTGGCAAGACGCGCCGGGCGGCCAAGATGGTGATCCTCAACGACGACCACCCCGACGTCGAGGACTTCATCTGGTGCAAGGCCATCGAGGAGCGCAAGGCCCGCGTCCTGCGCGACGCCGGCTTCGACATGGACCTCGACGGGAGCGACTCGTTCTCGATCCAGTACCAGAACGCCAACAACTCGGTCCGGGTCACCGACGAATTCATGCAGGCCGTGGTGGACAACGCCGACTGGGCCCTGACGGCCCGGACCGACGGCTCGGCCGTGCGCATCGTGAAGGCCCGTGACCTGTTCCGTCAGATCGCCCACGCCGCCTGGGAATGTGCCGATCCGGGCATGCAGTTCGACACCACCATCAACCGTTGGCACACCGCCCCCAACGCCGGGCGTATCAACGGCAGCAATCCTTGTTCGGAGTACATGCACCTCGACAACAGCGCCTGCAACCTGGCATCGATCAACCTCCTCAAGTACCTGCGGGACGACGGCAGCTTCGACGCCGTGGCCTTCAACGCCACGGTCGACGTCATGTTCACCGCCCAGGAGATCCTCGTGGGCAACGCCGACTACCCGACCGAGAAGATCGCCGAGAATTCCCGTCGCTACCGCGAGCTCGGCCTCGGGTACGCCAACCTCGGGGCGCTGCTCATGGCCCAGGGCCTTCCCTACGACTCCGACGAGGGTCGGGCCTGGGCGGCGGCCATCACCGCCCTCATGACGGGCCAGGCCTACGCCACCTCCGCCCGGACCGCCGCCCGCATGGGTCCCTTCGCCGGCTACCACGCCGATCGCGACGCCATGCTCGACGTGCTGCGCATGCACCGGGCCGAAGTGGCCAAGATCGACGAGGAGCTCGTGCCCACGGAGCTGCTCTCGGCCGCCCAGGAAGCCTGGGACGACGCCGTGGAGCTCGGCGAGCAGTTCGGGGTGCGCAACGCCCAGGCCAGCGTGCTGGCCCCCACGGGCACCATCGCCCTCATGATGGACTGTGACACCACCGGGGTGGAGCCCGATCTGGGTCTGGTCAAGACCAAGAAGCTCGTGGGCGGCGGCACCATGTCGATCGTCAACCAGACGATCCCCCGGGCGCTGGCCCGGATGGGCTACAGCCCCGAGCAAGTCGAGGACATCGTCGCCTACATCGACCAGCACAAGTCCATCGTCGGCGCCCCCCACCTCTCCCCCGAGCACCTGCCCGTGTTCGCCTGCTCCATGGGCGACAACACCATCCACCACCTGGGCCACGTCCGCATGATGGCGGCGGTCCAGCCCTTCATCAGCGGGGCGATCTCCAAGTGCGTGGTGGGGGAGACCCTCCTGGCGACGTCCGACGGCCTGATCCGGATCGGCTCGCTCCACCGGGGCGAGGAGCCCGACTCCTTCCGGGACGAGATCCTCGCCGTGGCCTCCGTGGGCGGGATGCACAAGACCGACGCCTTCTACTACGGCGGGCTGCGTCCGGTCCGCCGCGCCGTCCTCCGGTCCGGGCTCTCGGTGACGGGGACTCCCAACCACCGCCTCCTCACGGCCGGTCCTTCGGGGCTGGACTGGAAGCGCCTGGACGAGCTCGAGCCCGGCGACTACGTCGCCACCAAGTACGGCGACGACCTCTGGGCCGACGTGGCTCCCCGCTTCGACGACTTCACCCCTTCCGTCCCCGACGGCAGTGAGGAGAAGGCTCGTGTCCCTGCGCACATGACCGAGGCGCTGGCCTTCTTCCTGGGTGCCTATGCCTCGGAAGGACACACCTCGCGCCGCACCTGGACCGTGACCATCACGAACGCAGAGGCGAACGTGCTCGAGGACGTGGTCGAGGCGGCCCGGATCTGCTTCGGCATCACCCCCGAGGTCCGCAACCCCGCCGACCGGTGCGCCTCGGTCGAGATCACCTCCAGGACCGTCGTGGAGTTCCTCGACCACCTGGGCTGCGGGGCACGCCCATCGGCCAAGCGCATCCCCGACGCCGTGCTCCGCTCCCCCCGGGAGCTGGTGCTGTCGTTCCTGCGGGGTCTGTGGCTCGAGGCCTCCGCGACCAGCGACGCGGCGGCCACGTGGGCCATCTCCCTCGACGCCCCGTTGCTGCTCGACGACCTGCAGGCCGTCCTCACCAATCTGGGCATCGTGACCGGCCGCGTCACCAGACACGATGCCGTGGACGACAAGGACGTCGACGAGGTGTACGCCACCGGGGTCGATGCCCAACGACTGGTGGGACTGGTGCCCTTCCTCGAGCGACACAAGGACGCCGCCGCCCGGACGATGGCGCAGGGGCGGCTGCGGGAGACCGACACCGCCGGCGTGGTGCCCGGTCTCAGCCCGGCCGAGCTCGCGACCGTGATCGAGGACAACCTCCGTTTCAGCCCGGTGACCTCGGTCGAGGACGCCGGCGAGCGCGAGGTCTTCGACGTCTCGGTCCCCGACACCCACGCCTTCGTGGGCAACGGCATCGTCAACCACAACACGGTGAACCTCCCCGAGGAGGTCTCGGTGGAGGACATCGAGCAGCTCCACCTCGATGCCTGGCGCATGGGGATCAAGGCCATCGCCATCTACCGGGACAACTGCAAGGTGGCCCAGCCGCTGTCCACCACCAAGAAGGAGGGGACCGTCGCCCCCGACGGCGGGGACACCGCCCCGCCGGGATCGGAGGCCGAGGCCCGCGACCGCGAGATCGCGGCCAAGATCGCCGACCTCGAGGCGGCCCTGGCCCACGAGCGGAGCCGGACCCCCGAGCCCCTCGTCGTGGGTGCGGTGCGCGAG
>DATJOV010000289.1:0-6235 GCA_035506735.1 Acidimicrobiales bacterium
TCCCACCGCACCCTATGAGCAGCCGCGCCGGCGCTGGGAGTCCGTCCGCCCGCATGTCTTCGCCGCCACCTGAAGGAGTACGAGAATGCTGACCCAGGCCTTTATCGACGGCGATTTCGTCGACGCCCGCAGCGGCGAGACCTTCGACACCTTCGCGCCCGGCTCGGGCGAGGTGCTGGCCAAGGTCGCCGCCTGCGACGAAGCCGACGTGGACCGCGCGGTGGCCGCCGCCCCCGAGGTGACGGGCGGGCCCACCCTGTTCCGGGTGGTCCCCGCCCATGAGGCCGCCTTCGTGACCAGGCTGCTGGGGCGCCCCCGGGCCAGCTTGTCGGGCCTGGCGGTGACGGCCCGGGTGCGGGGCGACGTCCTGGTGGGCGAGCACGTGAGCGCCGTGCTGGGGGGTGAGCGGCTCCAGGTCGACCTGGCCTTCTCGGCCGTGGGGGAGGCGGCCCCGGTGCGGGTGCCCCCGGCCCGGCGGGCGGCCCCGGCCGGCTGAGCCGGGACGCCCCGGGGACGGCCCCGCCCCGGGCTGTCGGAGCCGGGGGCGGGTGGCTAGCATCTCGCAACGGAAACAGGTTCCACTCGGAGGAGGGGACGTGAAGGCCTACGACCGTCTGTTCATCGGTGGCGACTGGGTGGCCCCGGCAGGCACCGGCACCATCGACGTCATCAACCCCACGACCGAGGAGGTGGCCGGCCGGGTCCCCGACGCCACCGAGGCCGACATCGACAAGGCCGTGGCCTCGGCCCGGGCCGCCTTCGACGGGGGTCCCTGGCCGAAGATGACCCCGTCCGAGCGGGCCGAGATCCTCACCAAGGTGTCCCAGGCCATCCAGGCCGACATGGCCGGGTTCGCCGAGCTCATCACCACCGAGATGGGGTCTCCCGTGTCCTGGGCCACCATGGCCCAGGTCTTCGCCCCCACCATGATCATCGACTACTACGCCGGCCTGGCCTCGACCTTCGCCTTCGACGAGGTCCGCCAGGGCCTCATGGGCGAGGTCCTCGTGGCCAAGGAGCCGGTGGGTGTGGTGGCTGCCATCAGCCCCTGGAACGTGCCCCTCTTCATCGCCGCCGCCAAGCTGGCGCCGGCCCTGGTGGCGGGGTGCACGGTGGTGTTCAAGCCCGCCCCCGAGACCCCCCTGGACGCCTTCCGGCTGGCCGAGCTCTTCGCCGATGCGGGGCTGCCCGAGGGCGTCCTCAGCGTGGTCCCGGCCGGGCGGGAGGTGGGCGAGCACCTCGTGCGTCACCCCGGCGTGGACAAGGTGTCGTTCACGGGCTCCACCGCGGCGGGGAAGAAGATCGGCGCCGCCTGTGGTGAGCAGCTCAAGCGCTTCAGCCTGGAGCTGGGCGGCAAGTCGGCCGCCGTCCTCCTCGACGACGTGGACCTGTCCCAGGCCCTCCCCATGCTCCTGCCCAACGCCATCATGAACAACGGCGAGGCTTGCATCGCCCAGACCCGCATCCTGGCCCCCCGTGACCGCTACCAGGAGGTGGTCGACGCCCTGGTCGAGCAGGTGTCGGCCATGAAGGTGGGCGATCCCCTCGACCCCGAGGTGGCGGTGGGGCCGCTCGTGGCCGAGCGCCAGCGCGACCGGGTCGAGGGCTACATCAAGATCGGTCAGGAAGAGGGGGCCAAGGTGGCCCTGGGGGGCGGCCGGCCCGCCGGCATCGAGAAGGGCTGGTTCGTCGAGCCCACGGTGTTCGTGGACGTCGACAACTCCATGCGCATCGCCCAGGAGGAGATCTTCGGCCCTGTCCTCGCCGTCATCCCCTACGAGGGGGGCGACGACGAGGCCGTGGCCATCGCCAACGACTCGAGCTACGGCCTGTGCGGGTCGGTGTGGACCAACGACCCCGAGCGCGGCCTCAAGGTGGCCCGGGGAGTCCGCACCGGGACGTACATGCTCAACAGCCCCATCCCCATCGACTTCTCCACCCCCTTCGGCGGGTTCAAGGAGTCGGGGATCGGCCGGGAATTCGGCCCTGACGGGCTGGAGCTGTTCCTCGAGAAGAAGTCCATCAACCTCCCGGCCGGCTTCAGCCCCTCGCTGTAGGGGCGGGGCCGCCGCCCGGCCCGTCCGTCCCTCGGTCGGGGGCCCGGTTCAGGCCTCGCCCGAGGGACGGGAGAGGTCGCTCAGGTTGTTGGCCAGGGCGAAGCGGACCAACTCGGTGCGCGACGCCACGCCCAGCTTGGCGAAGATGTGGTTGAGGTGCCCCTCGATGGTGCGGGCGCTGATCCCGAGCCGTGCGGCGATGGTCTTGTTGGCCAGGCCGTCGGCCACCAGCTCCACCACCTGGCGCTCGCGCGTGGTGAGGGAGGCCACGTCGCCCCCCGACGAGGCCCGAGCCGGGCGGGTGAGGTGCGAGGACACGGCGGCGTCGAGCACCGTGGTGCCGAGCCCGGCCGCCCGCACGGCGTTGATCAGCTCGTCGCGGGGCATGGTCTTGAGGAGGTAGCCGGCCACGCCCGCCGCCAGCGCCTCGCGCAGGTACTCGGGATCGTCGTAGGCCGAGAGGATCACGACCTTGGTGCCGGGGAAGCCGGCGCTGACCCGGCGTGCCACCTCGATCCCGCTGTGGCCTGGTAGCCGGATGTCCACCAGCACCACGTCCGGCTCGAGGTCCCGCACCATGGCCAGCGCCGTCTCGCCGTCGTCGGCCTCGCCCACCACCACGATGTCGGGTGCCGTCTCGAGCACCTGGCGGGTGCCGGCCCGCAGCACCTCGTGGTCGTCGACGATCACCACCTGGAGCGGAGCCTCGGACGAGCCGCCGTCCGGGTCCCCGGACCCATGCCCCCCCGAGTCAGGCTCGCCCACGTCCCCCGATGGTACTGGCCCGGGGGTGGGGGCGGCCCGGATGTCGGGGCCGCCGCACCTGCTCAGGTGCTCCCGGCGCCGGTGGTGGGGGCCCCACCGCCCGGTGCCGTGGCCCCGGGTCCCGTGCCCCCCGTGGTCCCGGTGGCCCCGGTGTCCCCCCCGGACTGGGCGGCGGCGCACTGGGCGCTGAGGGCGTGGACGAGGAGGGACTCGGGCAGGTGGTCGCTCTCGGCCAGGGTGGACATGAGGGCCTGGTACTCCCCGTCCTCGCCCGCCGCCGTGGCCGCCGTGGGCAGGGCGTCACGCAGCTCGACGATGGCCCGCTCCTGCTCCGCCCCCGCCACGGCGGGGTCGCTCTGGCGCAGGGAGCTGCGGTAGAGGGCCAAGGAGCGGTCGACGTGGGTGCAGGCCTGGAGGGCCAGGGCGGTGCCGTTGGCCGAGGCGCACCCCGACAGGGCCACGGCCAATCCCAGCGTCCCCCCCGCCGCCAGGGCGGCCCCCACCCGCCCCCCGTGGTGGTGCCGGTCTCGCCGGGCCGCGACAGGACGCCGAGGACCGGGTCGTGTCATCCGTCGAGCCACCCCGGAGCGGCGGCGAGGAGGAAGCGGCTCACCGCCAGGCAGCGGTCGAACACCTCGCACAACAGCTCCTCGCCCCCGAGCACCCGGGCCAGCGACACCGAGTGACGGGCCACGATGGACAGCCGGCGCTCGGGGGCGTCGGTGGCCGAGGCGAAGGAGTCGATGGCCGAGACCTCGAGTGGCAGCTCGATCCCGCCCACGCCGGCCAGGTCGATGGCCAGGCGCAGCAGATCGGGACCGTGGGGGAGCGGCGGCAGGCCCCAGGTGAAGGTGAGGGGGAAGTGGAACTCGTCGGGCGGTTCCTCCTCCTCGGGCAGGTCGACCACGGCGTCCTCGAAGGACAGCAGCATGCGCGGATCGACCTCGAGGGCGAGGTGGAGATCGAGGGGTCCGCCGCAGCCCTCCTCGGGGTGCAGGTCGACCTCCCAGGTCTGGCGCAGCGAATAGGTCTCGACGAAGTGCCGCTCGTCGTGGACGTGGAAGCCGTGGTCGACGGAATGGTCCTTGAGATCGGCGACGTAGCCGGCGACGTCGATGACTGCCACAGGCCAGCGAGCCTACCGGTTCGATCCCCGTCCCCTCCCACGGCGGGGCGTGCCCGGGCCCGGCCGATAGGGTCGTGCCGTGGACGACGACACCCTCCTGGCCCTGTGCCACCGCGTCGCCGACGCCGTCCCCGAGGCCCTGGCCACGGTGGCCGACTGGGCCCCGGCGGGGGAGCGGCCGGGGCAGTACGCCATCGACCTCACCGCCGACCGGGTCGTCCTGGCCATCCTGGAGGAGGCCGGGGTGGGGGTGGTCTCCGAGGAGAGCGGCGTCCACCGTCCCGGCGCCCCCCTCGTGGCCGTGGTCGACCCCGTCGACGGCTCCACCAACGCGGCGCGGGGGATCCCGTGGTACGCCACGAGCATCTGCATCCTCGACGAGGCCGGCCCCCGGGCCGCCGTGGTGGCCGACCTCGCCCGCGGTGTCCGCTACCACGCCGTGCGGGGCGGGGGGGCGTGGCGGGGCACCACCCGCCTGGCCCCCTCGGGGTGCGTGGCGCTGAACCGGGCCGTGGTGGGCATCACCGGCATGCCCGAGCGCTACCTGGGATGGGCCCAGTTCCGGGCGTTCGGCGCCGCCGCCCTGGAGCTGTGCGCCGTGGCCGACGGGACGCTCGACGCCTTCGTGGTGGGCCACCGGGCCTCCCTGGCCCCCTGGGACTACCTGGGTGCCCTCCTCGTCCTGCGGGAGGCGGGCGCCGAGGTGGGTGATCTGGCCGGAGCGGACCTGGTCACCACCGACCACGGCGCCCGCCGGGCCGTGGTGGCGGCGGCGACCCCGGCCCTCTTCGGTGAGCTGGCCGCGGCGGCGGGCCGCCGGACGTGAGCGCGGCCCGGCGTCGGGCCCGGCGCCCGGCCGCCCCGGGACGGCCCCGGTTGGCCCATTGGCGGGCCGACGGCCAGCCCAAGGCCCGCTACGCCTCGGAAGCCGACGCCAACCGGGCCGCCTTCTCGTTCCGCCTGGAGCACGGCACCGACCTCCACGCCTACCCCTGCTCCTTCTGCGGCGGGTGGCACCTGGGCAACACCCCCGAGGACTAGACGCCGGGGGTGCGGGCCACCAGGGCCCACACCCGGTGGGGGGCGCGCAGCACGGGCTGGGGGAATCCCCGGCGCAGCAGCCCGGCCAGCTCGTCGTCGAAGGCGGCGACGGCGTCGGGAGGGAGCGACCCCGCCACACCGGCGCAGGCGCGCACCCGCTCCCGCCACGCCTCGGGGGTGGAGGGGACGTCGACGTCGAACGAGAACGTCTCGATGCCGGCCAGCCCGGCCTCGGCCACGTCCAGCGCCCAGGCCGGGTACATGCCCGGATTCCCGCCGCCGGGCCAGTGCGGGTTGTACCGGCGTATGAGCGCCTCGGTGGCGGCCACGACGTTGCCCCGCAGCGCGATCCAGTCGAACTGGCAGATGGCCAGCGCCCCGCCCGGCACCAGGACGCGCCGGCACTGGCGCGCCGCCTGGGGACCGTCGAACCACTGCCAGCACTGCCCGGCGGTGACGACGTCGACGCTGCCGCCGGCGAGCTCGATGTCCTCGGCCCGCCCCACCAGGTAGGTCACGGCCAGCCCTTCGGCGGCGGTGCGGCGCCGGGCCTCGGCCAGGCGCGGCTCGGAGGGATCCAGGCCCCGGACCACGCACCCCCGGCGGGCGAAGCCCCTGGCCAGAGAGCCCGTGCCCGTGCCGAGGTCGAGCAGGCGCTGGCCCGACCGGCCCACACCCAGCGCCGCCAGCCGGTCGAACAGGCCCTTGGGGAAGGCCAAGCGGTGTCGGGCGTCGTCGTGGGCGGTGCGCCCGGGCTCGGCGTCCACCGGGCCGAGTCTCGCGTGGATCACCCCGGCCGAGGACGGGCGGGCCCGCCCCGGGGCGAGGCACGCTCCGGGCGAGGCCATGGCCGACCCGGTGCCCAGCAGGCCCCACAGGCCCGGCGACGGGATCCTGGGGCCGACCAGGGATCGGGTCTCCTGCCAGGTCCTGGGCCCGGGACCGCCGCGAGCGATGGCGCTCCTCCTGGGTGGTCACGGTGGGGCCGGCCCGGTGTCCCCCTGTCGTGTCCGTGTTGGGGGTGTGGTGCGACGACGCCGTCTGGTTCGGCCCCAGCCCGACGGCGGGCACGAACCCCGACCTCGAGCGCTTCACCGGCGCGGTGCAGGCCACCTCCGACGGCGACCTGCCCGTGGCCTTCGCCGCCGCCGACGCCTGCTTCAGCGTGGCGCTCCAGCGTGTCGTCGCCCTGAACGAAGCCGACGTCGTCGGCCCCCCACCCGGTGGGATTTCGGGGCGGGCGCCT
>DATJOV010000290.1:0-4261 GCA_035506735.1 Acidimicrobiales bacterium
CCTGCACCAGCTCGGCCGACAGCACGGGGCAGATGTCCTGGCACGGCGCGTCGAAGAAGGTGAGGACCACGACACGGCCCCGCTCGCCCGCCAGGGTCACGGGGTCCCCGGTCTGGTCCACCAGGCTGAAGCCCGGTGCCGCCCTGGGGGCGGCCCTGCTCAGGCCCATGAAGGCCGACAGCGACGAGGAGACCGCCGTCGCCGGGGTCGACGCCGTGGGGGGGTCGACCACGGTGGGGGCGGCCGGACCCGGTCCGACCCCCGTCCCCGTCCCCGTGCCGGCGCTCCCGGCCGTGGGGTTGAGGCCCACGCTCGAGAAGACGTGCTCGCCCACCAGGCCGCCCACCGCCAGGACCACGGCCACCGCCACCACGATGACGATGAAGCGGGTGGGGATGGTGGGCTCGGTGCGCCCGAAGGCGGCGGCCCGCTCGGCCGCCGACAGGGTGTGCCCCTCCTCCGGAGGGCGAGACGCTCCCTCCGACCCCCCGGGGGACGTCGTCTCGGCACCGCGCCCCTCCACGCGCCTGCAACCTACCGGCGCCCGGGGCGGGCATGCCCGCGCCGGCCCGGCGGCGGGCACGCGTGCGGCGTGATGCTCGCGCCGCGCCCCGACCCCTCACGAGGAGCACACGAAATTGCCAGCAGACCCACAGCTGGGGCCACCACGCTGGGAGGGTGAACGACGTGCAGCCACCTGACGCACAGCAACCCGAGACGCAGCAACCCGAGACACAGCAACCCGAGACGCAGCAACCCGAGACACAGCCGCCCGGCCCACCGGGGCCTTCGGCTTCCCCCGGGGACGCGCCCGCTCCGGCACCGGGCCCCGGGGCTCCCACCGCCCCGCCCCAGGCCGCCTGGGGGACACCCGGGTCGTGGGGAGCCCAGCAGCCGGGCTGGGGACCGCCTCCGGGCGGCGACGCCCCTCCCTACGGGTACGGCCCCCCGGGCTATCCCCCGCCCTACGCCCCGGGGTGGGAGACCACCGCCGCCGATCCCGCCCTCACCGGGCGCCGGCCGCACCTGCTCCGCCGGGCCTGGGTGGCGTGGACCGTGGCCGCCGTGCTGGCGGCCACCGTGGCGGGGCTGGCCGCCGCCCTGGCCGGGAGCACGAGCACCACCCCGTCGGCCTCGGCCCCGGCCCCGACCACCACCCCGGGACGGCCCTTCGGGGGCGCGGGAGGCGCGGGGGGTGCAGCCGGCGCCGGACGCTTCGCCGGTCTCGGGACGTTCGGGACGGTGGCCAGCGTGAGCTCGGGCAGTTTCGTGGTGACCACCCGCCAGGGCACCTCGGTGACCGTCGACGAGACGGCCACCACCACCTACGAGCAGGGCACCTCCAGCGCCACGGCGGCGGCGGTGGTGCGTGGCGCCCGGGTGGCGGTCCAGGGCACCCTCACCGGCACCACCGTCAAGGCCACCCGGGTCATCGTCCTGCCCGCCGGGGGCTTCGGCGGGGGCCTGGGCTTCCCCGGCGGGGGAGCCGCGGGGAGCACGGGCTAGGCCGCGCTCCTGACCCAGGCCGGGTCGCCGCCGGCGGCGAGCCGGGTGGTGGTGCTCACCGTCACCACCAGGACCAGGGCGGCGACCAGGTCCCAGGTGCGCTGGCCGTGGACGACGCAGGCCGCCCCCACCAGGGCGCCGGCGAACATCACCAGGAGCGACAGGGTCCGCCGGGCGGCCGAGGCCGTCGCCCGGGGGGTGTCCCGGGGGTCGGCGGCCAGGCCGGTGATGGTCAGGGTCAGCACCGTGGTGGTGAGGTCGGGGACGGCCAGCGCCCGGGCGGCGGCGTTCTGGCTCCCCATGGCCGCCCCCAGGGCGGTGATGAGGGCGTAGTGGACGGGGGGCGACACCGCCCCGGTGTGCAGCGCCCCCACCACCACGGCCACGGCGACGAGCACGGCCTGGACGGCGGTGCAGGCGGCGAGGACGCGGGCCCGGTGCCCCCGTCCCCGGCGCACCAGGTGGCCGCCGACGCCGGCGCCCAGGGCGAAGGCCCCCAGGGCCACGAGGACGGCGGCGATGGAGAATCCCCGCGCCCCCACCAGGGCGAAGGCCAGGAAGACCACGTTGCCGGTCATGTTGGCCACGAAGACGTGGCCCAGCACGAGGTAGCTGAAGGCGTCCACCAGGCCGGTCACGGCGGTGAGGCCCAGCATGAGCGGGGGCAGTGGCCCGTGGGGGTCCCCGGGGCGGGGACGCAGCGTGGTGCCGATCCCGGTCACGAAGCCGTTCACGAGAGGCCGCTCCTCGAGGGCACCGCCGTCGCCCTCCGGCGACGCTGCGCATCGTACGGCGGCACGTCGACCGGGGCACGGGGGGCTCCGGGCAGGAGGTGCCGGGGGGGCGGCGCCCGAAGGGCGGCGCCGCCCGGGCCGGTCAGGCGGCCCGGGTCATGGGGGCGTGTCGCTCCGCCCCCTGCGCCGGGGCGGCGGCGACGGTGACGGGCCGGCCCCGGTCGCGGGCCATGGCCCACACCAGGGGGGCGACGGCCAGGGCCACGCCCAGGAGCATGACGGGGATGGAGAGGTAGACGAGGATCATCGGGGTGGCGACGGCCCGGTTGCGGCGGTCGTTCCGTCCTTTCTCGGGTGGGGTGCGGTGGTCGACCCCCACGCTGCGACGGCCTGCTGACCCCCCGGTCGAGGCCACCTGTGGGCCGGGTGGGAATGTCAGGGGGCGGGCTCAGCCGGACGGGGCCGGCCCGGGGCGGCACAGCATCTGCTGGCCCCCCGAGGCCAGCAGGGTGCCGGCCTCGTCCCACACTTCGGCCGTGCCTCCCACCAGCCCGCCGGCGGCCACGGGGGAGCGGGCCTCGACCAGGAGCCAGGGGGCGCGGCGGGCGGCGTCGGGGCGGTGGAAGCGACAGGCCAGATCGAGGCTGGGGGCGATGTGGCGCAGGCTGTCGGCGGCGTGGCCCCGCGAGGCGGCCGGCCACTGGAAGGTGTCGACGGCGATGAGGAGGCGCCCGGCGTCCACCCAGGGATCGTCGAAGCGGGCCGTGGGGAGGAAGCGGTACCAGCTGCGGTGCACGGGGTCGGCCGCCGGTCGGTGCTCCCAGTCCTCCACCCAGGTGAGGGGCCGCTCGTCCAGGTTGTCGAAGAAGGGGAAGCGCACCCGGGGGGCGGTGGCCGCCGCCGCCCGGCGCTCGGCCGCCGACGCCAGGGTGGCCGGGGCCGGGACCTCGGGGGCGGTGGGGATGGCGTGCTCCAGGCCGTCGAGACCCTCGGCCACGGCCCACACCAGTGCGTCGAGGACCCTCCGGCCCTCCTGGGTCATCGACACCCGCAGGGACTCGGCCCGGCGGCTGCGGCGCACGGTCTCGACCTCGATGTCCACGGGGGCGAAGGCGGCCACGTCCAGGAAGTGGCCCAGGTAGCTGGCGGGCAGGGCCTGGGCGCTGTGGGCCCCGGCGGCCCGCAGGGCCACGGCGGCCAGGTACCCCCCGTTGGGGCCCCAGATCTCCCAGTCCCCCGACAGCACGGCCCGGTAGCGGCCGTCGGCGCCGGACACGGCGGTGTCGTCGGCCAGATCCCCCACGGGAGCATTGTCGACCGCGCGTCGGGGGTGGGGCGAACCGGCCCCCGGCGCCTCAGCTCAGGGCGCCAGGTCGCGGCTGTCGCTCGACTCCTCGAGGCCGTCGGCCCCGCTCCCCGTCCCGGCGGTCAGGCGGTCGGGGACGAGCTCGCCCCGGGCACGGCGGCGCCGGGGCTCGGCCAGGGGGGCCGGGGCCACCAGGACGGGGAGGTGGGTGGCGCCGATGATGCGCTCCCGCACGGCGTGACCCGAGAGCCGTCCCAGGAACCGGCGCCGGCGCGACCCCAGCACCACGGCGTCGGCGCCGCGCCGCTCGGCGCACGCCGCCACGGCCTGGGCCAGGAAGAAGGGGTTGGCCCGCACCACCGAGCCGGTGGTGGGGATGCCGGCCGCCCGCAGCTCCAGGGCGGCCAGCTCCACCAGGCGCAGGGCCTCGGCGTCGGTGGAGTGGGCCCGGCCCCGGCCCCCGGCCACGAGCTCGTTCACGAACACGAGGTGGACCGAGGCCTGCTCCTGGCGGGCCAGGGCCGTCACGAAGCTGAGGGTCACCGGGCACGAGGGGGTCTCGTCGATGGCGACGAGCAGGTGCTCGAACATGGCTCACTCCCGTCCCCGGCGGGCCCGGCCGGCCCGGCGGCGTGGTGCGCTCTCCAGGGAATGTCGGTCCGTGGCCCTGAACCTTGAGGGCCAATCGACGCCGTCAGCCCTTGCCCACCACGTC
>DATJOV010000291.1:0-20180 GCA_035506735.1 Acidimicrobiales bacterium
CCTCGACGACGCAGCCGCCCACCTCGATGTCGGGGTCGGCCACGACGCGCACCGAGGCGTCCTTCACCAGGTCCTGGACTTCGTCGGTGGTGAGGGCGCCGCTGGGGTGGAGGCGCACCACCAGGTCCTCGCCCTGGGGCACGAGGGCCAGTGCCCGCTTGAGGGCGTCGACGGTCAGGCTGGGGTCGAGGGCGAGCTCCCGGCCCACCAGGGCCTCGGTGAGCTCGAAGGCCAGCTCGACCGCCTCGCGTGCCGCCTGCTCCATGGCGGCGGCGCGCAGCTCGTGGGCCACTGCCGCCGCCCCCACCAGGGACTGGGCCAGGGCGGAGGCCCGGGCCTCGCGCACCGCCTGGCCCGAGGAGCCGGCCTCCGCCACGGCGGCGTCGTAGCCGGCCTGGTAGGCGAGGGCCCGCTCGGCCGCGAAGGGGTCGACGAGCTCCTTGGCCCCCGCCACCGGCGCCTGGGCGCCCTCGTGGAGGTCGAGCACCTGGGCGCCGGCGCGCCGGCCCGCCTCGCCCCGCAGCACCCGGGCGATGACGCGGCTAGACGAACTCATCGTCGCCTCGTGCCAGGACGATCTCGCCCGACGCCTCGAGCTCGCGCACCACCTTGACGATGGCGCTCTGGGCCTGCTCCACGGCCGAGATGCGGATGGGCCCGAGCAGCTCGATCTCCTCCAGCACGTCCTGGGCGGCGCGCTCGGACACGTTGTGCAGGAACTTGTCGCGGATGTCGTCGGTGACGGGCTTGAGCGCCACGGCCAGGTCCTTCGGCACCACGTTGCGCAGCACCTGCTGCAGGGTGCGGTCGTCGAGGCTGGCGATGTCGTCGAAGACGAACATCTCGTTGCGGATGCGCTCGGCCAGCTCGGGGTCGGACTGCTCGAGCTCGGTCAGGATCTGCTGCTCCGAGGAGCGCTCGGTCTGGTTGAGGATGGCCACGATGGACGACAGCCCGCCCGTGTCGGTGGAGGCGGCGGTGGCGCCGCCCATCACGGTCGCCAGCTTCTGCTCGAGGAACTCGGCCACCAGGCGCACCACGTCGGGCGAGACCTGTTCCATGGTGGCGATGCGGCGGGCCACGTCCGGACGGGTGGTCTCGTCCAGGGCCCCGATCACCTGCGCAGCCGAGTCGGCGGGGAGGTGCGACAGCACCAGGGCGATGAGCTGGGGATGCTCGGTGTTGATGAAGCTGGCGATGCGCTGGGGGTCGATGCGGTGGAGGAAGGTCATGGGGTGCGAGTAGCCGGCCTCCACGAAGCGGTCCAGGATCTCCTCGGTCTTGGCGCTGCCCAACCGCTCGCGCATGAGCTTCCGGGCCACGTCGACCCCGCCCTGGCCCACCTGGACGGCGGCGGCGGCGTGCATCTGGAACTCGGTGAGGACCCGGCGCACCTCGTCCACGGCCAGCACGGGGAGGGTGGCCATGGTGGACATGAGGTCCACCACCTCCTGCTCGGTCATCGACCGGAGCACCTTGGTGGCCCGGGTCGTGTCGAGCTGGGCCAGCACCACGGCGGCCTTCTGCGATCCCGTCAGGACGCTGTTCATGGGGTGGGAACCGTCCGGGAGTCAGCCAGCCAGCCCCGCAGCATGGTGGCCACGTCGTCGGGCTGGCGGTCGATGAACTGGTTGACGTCGGCGCCCTCTGCCGTCGAGGAGGCGTCGGCCACGATGGCCGGCAGCTGCCCGGTGGGCTCGTCCGACCACGACCGGGTCAGGGCGGCCAGCTCGGTGGGGGCGAAGACCTGGGGCGGGGGCGCCATGCGCCGGGCCTTGCGGGCCGAGCGCCACAGGAGGAACAGCACCACGGCGATGACGATGAAGACGGCGGCGCTGCGGATCAGCGACCCCATGGCCTGCTTGGAGGCCTGGGCCGCCCCGGCCTTGGCGGCCTGGGCCGCCTGGGTGGCCGATGCGGTGTCGAAGGGCATGGAGCTGAAGGCCAGGGTGTCGCCCCGGGCGGCGTCGATCCCGGCGGCGGCGGCGACGCCCGACTGCAACGTGCCCAGGCTCAGGCCCTTGGGCAGGGACTTGGAGTTCACGAGCACGGCCACGGACTGGTCGACGACGGTGCCCGGGGCCTGCTGGACCGTCTTGGTCTCCTGGTTGGTCTCACACGTCTGGGAGTTCGACGTGTTGGAGTAGTTGCCGTTGCCGCTGCCCGACAGGGGGGTGGTGGTGACGGTGCCGGCCGTCCCGCCCCCGGTGGGCGGCGTGCCCGAGCCGCTGTAGCTCTCGTTGCTCTGCGAGGTCTGGGTGCAGAAGCTCTGGGGCGCGCCGGTGGGACCGGGGAGGATGCTCTGGGTCGTGGTGGAGACCTGGTCGTAGTCCAGGGTGGCGTTGACCTGCACGTCGGCGTTGCCCGCCCCCAGGGCGGCGGCCAGGTAGGCCTGGACCTTGGCCGCCTCGGCCGAGTCGTAGGTGTCGGTCTGGCTGTCGGCGCCGCCCTCGCCCCCCGTCACCCCCGGCCCGGCCAGCAGGTCGCCGTTGGAGTCGGCCACGGTCACCTGGTTCGAGGCCAGGTTGGGGACGCTCGAGCCCACCAGGTGGACGATGGCCTCGACCTGTCCCGAGGTGAGGCTCTGCCCGGGCCGCATGGTCACCAGGACCGAGGCGCCGGTGGGGTTGTTGTTGGTGAGCGAGAAGCTCTGGTTGGCGGGGAGGGCGATGTTGACCTGGGACGAGGTCACCCCCGAGATGGAGTCGATGGTCTGCTCGAGCTCCCCCTGGATGGCCTGGAGGTAGTCGGCCTGCTGGGTCATGTCCGAGGTCGTGACCCCCTCCTTGTCGAGGAGGGAGAGCCCCACCGTGCTGGTGGCGGGCAGGCCGGCCTGGGCCAGGGCCAGGCGTTCCTGGTCGACGTCGTTGGCCGGCACGAGGATGGTCGACCCACCGTCCTCGAGCTCGTAGGGCACCTTGTCGCTGGTCAGCTTGGTGGTGACGTTGGCGGCGTCGGAGGGCTGGAGGTTGGTGAAGAGGGGCTGGTAGTCGGGCTTGTCGGCGAAGCGCATGAAGACGAACGAGCCGGCCACCAGGGCCACGGCGGCGGCGATGGTGACGGCCTTCTGGCCGTGGGTGAACTCCGACGCGAAGCGCTTGAAGCCGTCGCGGGCGCGGGAGAGCTCGGTGGAGGGGACGAGGGACATGTCAGAGCTGCATGTTCATGATGTCGGTGAAGGCGGAGACACCCTTGTCCACCAGGGCCGTGGTCACCTGGGTCTCCAGGCTGGCGTCGGTGGCGGCGATGAGGGCGTCGGTCACGCTGCCCTGCCCCGCCGCGGCCTGGGCCTCGGCCGTGGACGCCGTGTTCTGCACCTGCTGGACCTGGTCGATGGCATTGCCGATGGTCTGGGCGAAGCCCCCGCCGGAGCCGGCGGCGGCGCCGCCCGCCGGGGCGGCGGGCAGGGGCTGGATGGGGGGAATGGGGGCGATCACGGCGTCAGGTCCCGAGGGTGAGGGCGGACTGGTAGGCGCTGCGGGCGTCGGCCATGGCCGAGGTGTTGGCCTGGTAGTCGTCCTGGGCCTGGATCATGTTGACCATCTGGCCGCCGAGCTCGATGTCGGGGACCCGCACCTCGCCCTGGGCGTCGGCCAGGGGGCTCGTCGGGTCGGCCTCGATGATCCCGGCCGTGCTGCCCTCGTCGACGCCCGCCACCGTGACGCCCTCGCCCACCTGGCCGAGGGCGGCGTCGGGCTCGAAGACCGGCGTCTGCTCACCGTAGGTGGCCTCGTCGGTCGGGCTGACGTCGTCCATGTTGGCGATGTTCCCGGCGATGGTGTTGAGCCAGGTCTGGGCGGCGCTGACGCCGCTGCCCGAGACGTTGATGTTCCCGAACAGGTCGCTCACGAGAAGCTCCCGCCGGCCGCACCGGAGATCAGGCGGAACTGGGCGTTGAGCATCTCCACGTCGGTCTGGTACTGGAGCATCTCCTCCTGGGCGTCCACGAGCTGCGTGCTCGTGTCGACGTTGTTCCCGTCGGTCGCCATGGGGGCGGGGTCGGGGTTCACCGTGAGGTTGGCCGTGCCGCCCCCGGCCGAGTCCAGGGCCTGCTGGAGACTCGACTGGAAGTTGACGTCCTCGGCGGTGAAGTCGGGGGTCTCGCTGTTGGCGAGGTTGTTGGCGGTGGCCTGTTGCTGCTGGTTCACCCCGTCGGTGGCGAACTGCAGAACGCCCACGATCCCGTCCATCGAGCTCGACCTCCCAGGCACTTCGGCGGACCGCCTCACGGGTCGGTCCTGCGGCGATCCCCGTCCTGGGTGTGTACGAGCCCCGAGCCTTCCATGACCCGCGACCGGGATTCCTTCGACCGTCACGGACCGTCACTTGAGGGCGTCCAGGGAATTCGCCCCTGGCCGCCACCCACGGTGCCGGCGGGGGAGGCCCCGGGGGGCGGGGCGCCACCGCCCGTGGTGGGGGGTCCCGGGCCCTTCATGAAGCGAGCGGCGCTGCCGATATGTGACGCGCATGCGACGCCCCCCTGTCAGCATCGTCATCCTGGCCTGGAACGCCTGGCCCTCGACCGAGCACTGCCTGGACACCCTGCGCCCCACCCTCGGGGTGCGGGACCAGGTCGTGGTGGTCGACAACGGCTCCACCGACGCCACCGCCCGGCGCCTGGCCCACTACCCCTGGATCGACGTGGTCACCAACGCGTCCAACCGGGGCTTCGCCGGCGGCTGCAACGACGGTGCGGCCGAGGCCCGTCACGACATCGTGGTGTTCCTCAACAACGACACGGTGCTGAGCGGCAAGTGGATCGACGCCCTGGTGGCCCCCCTGGAGGACCCCACCGTGGGGGCGACCGGACCGCGCTCGAACTTCGTGTCGGGGCCCCAGGTGGCCGAGGGGGCCTCCTACCTCCCCGGCGACAGCGCCGGGATGCGCCGCTTCGCCCGGGCCTGGGCCCAGCAGCACCGGGGCCAGACGAGCGACACCGAGCGCCTGGTGGGCTTCTGCCTGGCCGTGCGGCGCAGCGTCTTCGAGGAGGTCGGCGGCTTCGACGAGGCCTACGGCATCGGCGGCTACGAGGACGACGACCTGTGCCGGCGCATCCGCGCCAGCGGGCGGCGCCTGGTGATCGCCCACGAGTCCTTCGTCCACCACGACGGCCATCAGACCTTCGACGCCAACGGCCTCGACTGGTTCGCCGAGCAGGAGTCCAACCGCCAGCGCTTCGAGTCGCGCTTCGGCGCGGGGACCTCCGCACGCCACGGCACCTCGGTGTCGGCTTGCCTCATCACCAAGGACGAGCAGGACAACCTTCCCGCCTGCCTTCGCTCCCTGGCCGATCTCGTGGACGAGGTCGTGGTCTACGACACCGGGTCGACCGACGCCACCCTCGAGGTGGCCCGCGGCCTCGGGGCCACGGTCATCGAGGGGTACTGGGACGACGACTTCTCCCGCGCCCGCAACGCCGCCCTGGAGGCCTGCACGGGGGACTGGATCGCCTGGCTCGACGCCGACGAGACCCTGGTCTGCGACGACATCGCCGCGTTGCGGTCCGTCCTCGAGCACGCCGACCCCTCGGTGGACGGCTTCTCGGTCCCCATCCAGAACCTCACCGGCATCGGCGTGGGGGCGGGCTTCGTCCACTCCGCCTGCCGCCTCTTCCGCCGGGCCCGGTGCGAGTGGACCGGCCGGCTCCACGAGCAGGTGGCCGGGCGTGGCGACCACCGTGGCATCAACCAGGCCACCCTGGAGTGCGCCCGCATCCACCACACCGGCTACCTCGACGAGGTCATGCGCCGGCGCAACAAGACCGAGCGCAACCTGCGGGTGGCCCAGGCCGAGGTGGAGGCGGCCGACGGGTGGGAGCTGGGCTTCTCCCTCACCAGCCTCGGTCGCTCCTACCTCACCGCCGGCCGCTTCGACGAGGCCGTCGACAGCTGCCGCCGGGCCCTGGAGCACACCGACAACCTCATCACCCGCCGCCTGGCCCTGCGCTCGGGGGCCGAGGCCCTCACCTACCTGGGCCGCCTGGACGAGGCCCTGGCCTGGGTGGGGGACCTGCGGGCCATCTCCTCCAGCACGGCCCAGGCCGACGTGGCCGAGGCCAAGATCCGCGCCGCCCAGGGGGACCACGAGGCCGCCCTGGCCGCCTACGACCGGGTGGGCGAGCACGAGTTCGACGACGACGGCTTCGAGGTCGGCCGCCACATGTTCGCCGAGCAGCGGGCCGAGGCCCTCGACGCCCTCGGCCGCACCGCCGACGCCGCCGACGCCCTCCTCGAGGTCCTGGCCGAGCGGGCCGTGATGGACGTGCACCTCGGGGTCGTCGTGGACTACCTCCGCCGCGCCGGCCGCCCCCTCGGCGACCTGGCCCAGGCCATCCCGCCGGCGCGGGCGCCGGAGTTCCTGGGTCAGGTCCTCCAGCTCCCGGCCGAGCTCGCCGACGACATCCTCGAGGCGTGCTGGGGCGCCATGGAGGGCAGCCCGGCCGTGCTGGCGGCCTCGGCCACCCTGGGCCGGCGCCTGCGCGTGGACCGGGCCCTCACCTGGTCGGCCCGCATGCGGGGGGCGGGCTTCAGCGCCAACTGCCCGCTGGTGGGGATCGCCACCGGGACGGCGGCGGCTCCGGTGCGGGCCCGGGCTGCGGCCACCGTGGTGCGGGCCTTCGGCGACGACCGGGGCCGGACCGCCTTCGCCGAGGCGTTCCGGCTGGCCACGCCCCTCGAGCGCGAGGCCATCCTCGACGAGGCCAGCGCCCTGTGCCCGGAGCTGGCCGAGGAGGCCAGGGCGGAGGAGGCGGCCCGGGCGGCGAGGCCCGCGCCCTCGGCCGAGCCGAGGGTGAGCATCGTCATCCCGTGCTGGAACAAGGCCGAGCTCACCCTGAGCTGCCTCCAGAGCCTCCAGGCCACCACCGACCCCGCCCTCTTCGAGGTCATCCTGGTCGACAACGGCTCCACCGACGCCACCGTCAACCTGGCCAGAGCGGCCGGGCGGCGCTTCACCGTGGTGCGCAACGACGACAACGTGGGGTTCGGGCCGGCCTGCAACCAGGGCGCGGCCCGGGCCCGGGGCGACATCGTGCTGTTCCTGAACAACGACACCGTCCTCATGCCGGGATGGCTCGAGCCCCTCGTGGCCGCCCTCGACGAGGACGAGGCCCTCGGTGCGGTCCAGCCCAAGCTGCTCTTCCCCGACGGTCGCCTCAACGACGCCGGCGGGCTGGTCTTCGGGGGCGGCGAGCCCTGGATCTACGGCAAGGGCAACCCCGAGCCCGACGCGCCCGAGTTCTCGTGCCGCCGTGCTCCCGACTACGCCTCGGGGGCCTGCCTGGCCGTGCGCAAGACGGCCTTCGACGAGGTGGGGGGCTTCGACGACCGCTTCGCCCCGGCGTACTACGAGGACACCGACCTCTCCTTCGCCCTGCGGGCGGCGGGATGGCGGGTCCTCTACGAGCCCGCCTCCCGGGTGGTGCACCTCGAGGGTGGGACGGCCGGCACCGACCTCTCCCAGGGCATCAAGCGCACCCAGGTCGGCAACGCCGTGAAGTTCGCCCAGAAGTGGGGGACCGAGCTGGCCCTGCGCCCGGCACTGCGGCCCGACCTGGTCGAGGACTGGGCCCAGCGCCCCCAGGGCGGCTTCGGCCCGGGCGAGACCATGCCGGGACGGGGCCCCGGCGCCCTCGACGCCGCCCGGGCCGGTGCCGCCCGGGCCCTGTCGGTGCTGGTCCTCGACCCCTTCATGCCCGTCTACGACCGGGCCTCGGGTGGCCTGCGCACCTTCACCCTCCTGCGCTGCCTGCGCCGCCTGGGCCACGCCGTCACGTTCTACGCCCTGGCCGGAGGGAGCCGGCACTACGCCGACGAGGTGGGCCGCCTCGGCATCCCCTGCTACGGCGGGGACCGGCGCGACACCGTCGACCGCGGCCACCGCTACGCCCAGACGGTGTGGCCCCTCCCCGAGACCCTCCTCGCAGCACGGCACTTCGACGCCATCGTGGTGAGCCCGTGGCAGACGGCCGAGCTCCTCCTCCCCACCCTGCGGCGCCACGCCCCCGACGCCACCCTCATCGTGGACACCAACGACGTGCACTGGGTCCGCCTCGAGCGCGCCGCCGAGCGGGGCATCGACGTGGCCGACCGGGTCGAGGCCAGGCGTCGCGAGATCGCCGTCTACGGCCAGGCCGACCGCGTGGTGTGCGTGACCGAGGACGACGCCGCCGCCGTGCGGTCCGAGGTCCCCGGCGCCGACATCGTGGTCGTGCCCAACGCCCACCCCGAGCTCGACGCCGGGCCCGGCTTCGACGAGCGGCGGGGCTGTCTGTTCGTGGGGAACTTCAACCATCCCCCCAACCACGACGCCCTGGCCTGGTGGCGCGACGAGATCGGCGCCCGGGTGGCGGTCGAGCTCCCCGGGGTGGGTCTACGGGTGGTGGGGAACGACCCCGCCGGGGACGCCGCCGCCATGGCGGGGGAGGGCATCGACGTGGTGGGGGTGGTGGCCTCCACCCTGCCCTACCTGCACCAGGCCCGGGTCTCGGTGGCGCCCCTGCGCTACGGGGCGGGCATGAAGGGCAAGGTCGGGGAGGCCCTGGCGGCCGGGCTCCCCGTGGTGCTGACCTCGGTGGCGGCCGAGGGCATGGGCCTCGTCGACGGCGAGCACGTCCTGGTGGCCGACACCGCCGCCGACTTCGCCCAGTGCGTGGCCCGGCTGCACGAGGACGAGGAGCTGTGGTACCGCCTGCGCCGGGCGGGCCGTGACCACCTCCTGCAGCACTTCGGCGTGGAGCGCATGGAGCTGGCCGCCGCCCGCATGCTCGAGGGCATCGGCCCCGCCGGCGCCGAGGCCAGCCCGGTGGCGGCGTCGGCCTGACCCCCACCCGGCCCGGCCGTGACGGCCCCGGCCGGCCCGACCCTCAGCGGGGCCGGGGCGCCAGGTCGGTCTCGACCAGGGTGAGCCGCTGGGCGGGGACGGTCCCGGGCAGGTAGACGAAGCCGCTCCCGGCGTCGACGAGGTCGTCCTCGTCGACCCCCTCGATGCGCCAGACGTCGACGGGGCCGCCCGTGTTGTTGATGCGGACGAAGAAGTCGACCTCGAATCGGCCCCGGCACACGAAGGCGCCCTCCTGCTCGGGGCGCGCCGCGCCGGCGATGCCGGGGGCGTCCCCCATCCTCGTCCAGTCGAGGCCGTGCTCGGCGATCGACGCCCGGTTGTGCGAGGAGCTCACGTGGAAGTGCGGGCCCACCGGCCCCACGGTATCGACCGGGCGGGGAGGCGGTGGCCGCCGTACCATGGGCCCGACGTCCCGGAGGGGCAGGAGGTGAGCGGTGGGCGTGGCGACGGGAGGGGACCGATGACCGCACCGTGGCGCCCCCTGGTGTACGAGCGGTGGCACGCCACCGGTGACACCCTCCACGGCCACGCCCAGGTCCTGGGCAAGCTCGCCGCCGCCCTCGCACCGCCCGAGCCCGAGCTCCAGCACGCCGCCCTGCGCCTCACGGCCCGAGGGTGGGAGACCCTGCCCTTGCCCGCCCCGGACGGCTCGGGAGCGGTGGTGGTGGTCCTCGACCTCCACCGCCACCAGGTCGGGGTCGAGCACAGCGACGGCCGCCGTCGCGAGGTCGGGCTCACCCCGGACCGGTCCGTGGGTGCGGTGACCGGTGAGGTCATGACGGCGCTGGGCGAGCTCGCCGGCCCCGTCGCCATCGACATGCGGCCCCAGGAGACGCCCTGGACCACGCCCCTGGACGAGGACCACGACCACGCCACCTACGACCCCGCCCAGGTCGCCGACTACCTCGCCGCCGCCACGCAGGCGGCGCGGGTCCTGGCCCGGGTCCGGGCCCCGTTCCGGGGGCGCTCCACCCCCGTCAACGCCTGGTGGGGATCGTTCGACCTCGCCGTCAACCTCTTCTCGGGGGCGCCGGCCGACCCGCCCTCGCCCGACTTCATCATGCGCAACGCCATGGACGCCCAGGAGGTGGCGGTGGGCTGGTGGCCGGGCGACGGCCGCTATCCCCGGGCCGCCTTCTACGCCTATGCCCACCCCGCCCCCGAGGGCTACGACGCCGCCGTGCTGGAGCCGGCGGCGGCGCGCTGGGACGGCTCGCTCGGGGAGTACGTGCTGGACTGGGACGACGTGTGCTCGTCGGACGATCCCCTGGCCACGGCCCTGGCCTTCGCCGCCTCGTCCGTGCGCCACGCCTGCCGGGTGTGCGCCTGGGATCCGGCCCTGGCCGCCTCCGTCGAGGGGGACCCGCCCCCCGTGCGCTGACGGGGTGTTCAGGCGGCGCGCTCGGCCCCGGCAGCCCGTCGGTAGAGGGCGTCGAGGGCCAGGCGGTGGGCGTCCATGGTGAGCGGTGCGGTGATCCCGCCCCGCAGGCGCCGCACCAGGTCGGGGTCCCCCGAGAGCCGGTCGATGGCGGCGGCCAGGTGGCGGGGGTCGCCCTCGTCCACGAGCAGGCCGTTGCGGCCGTCCTCGATGACGTCGGGGATCCCGCCCACCCGGGTGGCCACCACGGGCAGGCCGGCGGCCTGGGCCTCCATCACCGTCTGGGGGCCGTTGTCCTCCCAGCGGGGCGGGAGGACGGCCACGTCGGCGTCGCCCAGCATGCCGGCCAGGTCGGGCTGGCCGAAGGCGCCCCGGAACTCCAGGCGCCCGGCGTGGGCCGGTGAGAAGGTCCCCACGACGGTCATGATGGTCTCGACCACGTCGGGGGCGGCACCGCCGTGGACGCGGGCCCGGACCCGCTCGGGGTGTTCGAGGAGTCGCAGGGCCTGGAGGAAGGCCACGATGCCCTTGCGGGGGGTGAGGCTGCCGAAGAACACCAGGCGCAGGGGATCGCCCGGGGGCTCGTCCGCGCCCACCCGGTCCTCGCCCACCGTCCGCCACAGCTCCTCGGCCGCGACCGAACCGATGCGGTCGACCACCAGGCGCTCCGGGTCCACCCCCTGGTGGCGGTAGATCTCGGCCACCCGGTCCGATACCGCCAGGACCACGTCGCAGCGGTTGAGGGCCTCGACCCCGGCCTGGTGGCGCCGGCGGTAGGGGTCGTCGCCGAGGCCGGTCCCCAGGCAACTCGAACAGGAGCGCACCGCTGCGCCCTCGCACCGTTCGACGTTGGCGAAGAACAGGTCGTCGCGCGGGCACAGGGTGAAGTAGTTGTGCAGCGATGCCACCACCGTCGCCCCGGCGGCCCGGGCGCTCTCGATGACGTCGAAGGACAGGCCCACCAGGTTGTGGACGTGCACCACGTCCGGGGTCAGCTCGGCCAGGACGTAGGCCAGGGCCTCGGCACACCGGGGATCGCTGATGTCGCGTTCGGGGTTCCACAGGTCGTGCATGTGGGCGGGGCGGTTCTGGAGGTGGACGTAGGGCAGGCCCTCGATCACGAGGGCCTTGGGCTCGTAGGCCGGCCGGCCCTCCGCCTGCCGATCACTGGCGCACACCACCGCCACCTCGTGGCCGGCCCTGGCCTGGGCCTGGGCCAGGTGGTGGACGTAGACGACGGGCCCGCACCCCAGCCATTCGGGGGGGTAGCCCCAGCCCACGTGGGCGATCTTCACGAGGCCGCCTCCGAGGCGAGCACGCCGTCCCGACGGTCGTGCCCGGCGATCTGGTTGCGGAACACGGTGAGGGCGTGGGCCACGGCCTGGTCCATGTCGTAGTAGCGGTAGTCGGCCAGGCGGCCCGAGAACACCACCCGCCCGGCCAGCCCGGCGGCCTCGCGGGCATAGCGGGCGTAGCGCCGACGGCCGTCGAGGGTGGGCATGGGGTAGTAGGGCTCGTTGTACCCCGCCAGGTGGGCTTCGGGGTACTCGTGGGTGATGGTGGTGGCCCCCACGTGCTGGTCGGCGAAATGGGCGTGCTCGATGACGCGGGTGTAGGGCCGGTCGTCGGGGTAGTTGACCACGGCCACGGCCTGGTGGCGGTCGACCGGGAGGGTGCGGTGCTCGAAGCGAAGGCTCCGGTACGGGAGTGCCCCGTGGGCGTGCCCGAAGAACTCGTCGATGGGTCCGGTGTAGACCAGGCGGTCGTAGCGCACGGCCCCGGCGATGTCGGCGAAGTCGACCCCCGTCTCCACCACGATCCCGGGCTGGTCGAGCATGCGGCCCACCAGGGCGGTGTACCCCTCGGCCGGGATCCCCTGGTAGCGGTCCCGGAAGTAGCGGTCGTCGCGCCCCACCACCACCGGGACCCGCCCGGTGACGGCCCGGTCGATCTCCTCGGGTCGCAGCCCCCACTGCTTGGTGGTGTAGCGCAGGAACACCGAGTCGTAGACGAGCTGCCCCAGGCGACGCAGGGCGGGGTCCTCGTGGTCGAGGAGCCCCAGCACGGGGATCCGGCCCCCGCCCCCCACCTCCTCCACCAGCCGGGCCTCGAGCCCCGCTGCTTCGCCCGGCGGGGCCAGGGCGTGGAGCGTGGTGAGGTTGAAGGGCAGGGGAACCTGGGTCCCCTCCACCTGGGCCAGCACCCGGTGGGTGTAGGGGAGCCACTCGGTGAAGCGTGACAGATAGGACCACACCCGGTGCGAGACGGTGTGGAAGATGTGAGCGCCGTAGCGGTGCACCCGGATGCCGGTCTGGTCGATCTCGTCGTAGGCGTTGCCCGCCACGTGCGGGCGGCGCTCCACCACCAGCACGGTCTGTCCCAGCTGCGTGGCGATGCGCTCGGCCAGCGTGGCCCCGCTCAACCCCGCCCCCACCACCACCCAGTCGTACCGCACCGCTTCATGTCGGCACCCCGGCAGCCGGTATTGAGGTGGCGACCGGGCGGACGCCGTACCCGGCCCGATCTCGGCGGACGGTGGCCGAAACGAGCGCGCAGGGTGGTCGCAGGGCGTTGCCGGGGCCCGGTCCCCCAAATTCTCAAGCAATTTCCCGCGGCGGTCGATGCCAGAGCCTGGCGCCAGGACGGCGTGTTGACAGACGGCCACGGACCGGCCGGTTCCTGCTCGCTCGCCCAGAGGTGTCATGCCCAACCGACTCGGAATGATCGGCGTCCCGGCGGCCGTCGTCGCCATCGTGGTGATGCTGGTCGTGCCGCTGCCCACGTTCCTGCTGGACGTCCTGATCAGCCTCAACATCTCGGGCGCCATGGTCGTGCTCCTCATGACCATGCACGTCAAGCGGCCCCTCGACTTCTCGGTCTTCCCGGCCGTGCTGCTCGTCGCCACCCTCTTCCGGCTGGCCCTCAACGTCTCGGCCACCCGCCTGGTCCTCCTGCACGGCTACGCCGGATCGGTCATCAACAGCTTCGGGAGCTTCGTGGTGGGGGGCCAGCTGGTGGTGGGGTTGGTGGTGTTCCTCATCCTCATCGTCATCCAGTTCGTGGTGGTCACCACGGGGGCGGGCCGGGTCGCCGAGGTGGCGGCCCGGTTCACCCTGGACGCCATGCCCGGCAAGCAGATGGCCATCGACGCCGATCTCAACGCCGGGCTCATCGACCAGCAGGAGGCCAAGCGGCGCCGCCAGGAGATCGCCGACGAGGCCGACTTCTACGGGGCCATGGACGGTGCCGCCAAGTTCGTGCGCGGGGACGCCATCGCCGCCATCGTGATCACCGCCATCAACCTCATCGGCGGGCTCGCCATCGGCATCGCCCAGCGCCACCTGTCGATCTCCGACGCCACCCACACCTACAGCCTCCTGAGCGTGGGCGACGGGCTCGTGTCGCAGATCCCGGCCCTGCTCCTCTCCATCTCCACCGGCCTGGTGGTCACCCGGGCCGCCACCGACGACCAGGACTTCGGCACCGACCTCCTCGGGCAGGTGCGCCGCCAGCACAACGCCATCCGCATCAGCGGGGTCGTGATGGCGGCCATGGCCATCATCCCGGGCCTGCCCCACCTGGCGTTCCTGCTGGTGGGCGGGCTCCTGTGGTTCGTGGGGTCCCGGGCCCGGACCGCGGCCGAGGCGGGGGTCCCCGACGCCGCGGCACCGGCCGAGGTGCCGGCGCCGGCCCCCGACAGCCCCCAGGCCCTGGCCGCCGACATGCGGGTGGAGCCGCTCGAGCTCGAGCTGTCGGCCAGCCTGGTGGACCTGGTCGACGTGGCCAAGGGCGGGGACCTGCTCGAGCGGGTCAAGGGTCTGCGGCGCAAGCTCGCCACGGAGAAGGGACTGATCATCCCGCCGGTGCGCACCCGCGACAACGTGCACCTGGACAACGACACCTACGCCATCCGGCTCCACGGCGTGGAGGTGGCCCGGGGCACGGCCGTGCCGGGCCGGTTCCTGGCCATCGGGGGCGGCCTCGACGTGCTCCCCGGGGAGGCCGTGGTGGAGCCGGTGTTCGGGCTCCCCGCCAAGTGGATCCCGGCCGAGCTGCGCCAGCAGGCCCTGGTGGCGGGGGCCACGGTCATCGACCGCTCCTCGGTGATCACGACCCACCTGGGCGAGGTGGCCACCCGCCACGCCGGCCAGCTCCTGTCGGCCCAGCAGGTCAAGACGCTCCTCGACTCGGTGAAGGGGACCGATCCGGCCGTCCTCGAGGAGATGGGGGCGGCCCAGGTCACCTTGACCGACCTGCACCGGGTGCTGTGCGGCTTGCTGGCCGAGGGCGTGGCCATCCGCGACCTGGTGCGGGTGGTCGAGGCCGTCACCGAGCAGGCCCGCCAGGCCAAGGAGCCCGAGGCCATGCTCGAGGCGGCGCGCCGGGCGCTCGGGCCGGCCATCACCGCCGCCTACGCCAAGGACGGCGTGCTCCCCATCATCAGCCTCGACGCCCGCCTCGAGCGCCAGCTGGCCGATGCCGTCAAGCCCGGCGACGGCGCCACCGTCCTCGTGGTCGACCCCGACGTGGCCGAGGCGCTGGTACGCGAGGTGGGTGCCCTGGCCCGGGCGGCGGAGGAGCGCAACCGCGATCCGGTGCTGGTGTGCGCCTCGCGTCTGCGGCCCTCGTTGCACCGCATGCTCGCCCCTGCCCTGCCACGCCTCGGCGTGCTGTCCGTCAACGAGCTCGGCCCCCAGGTCAAGCTCGACCGAATCGGAGTCGTGAATGTCACCCCCGCTGAAGTCGTTTGAGGGTCCCGACGTCGAGGTCCTGCTGGACCGGATCCGCCGCGAGGTGGGTCCCGACGCCAAGATCAACGGTGCCGAGAAGATCCGCGTCGGCGGTGTCCTCGGGTTCTTCGCCAAGGAGCAGTACCGGGTCCTGGTGGAGTGCCCCGAGGTGAGCGGCGTGCTGCGTCCCATCGAGGGGTCCCGCTCCCGCCAGCCCGCCCACGCCCGTCCGGCCAAGCGGGGCCGGCACAAGGGCGAGGGCCGCCACCTCGCCCCCCCGGCCGGCGCCGTGGTGCTGCGCGACGCCGAGCCCACGGCCCAGGTCCCGGTGGTGGCCCACGTGGCGTTCGACGCCGGGACCGACCCGTTCTCGGCCCTGGCCGACGCCACCGACGACGTCACCGACATCGCCGGCCTGAGCCGCGCGACGGCGGCGCTGGTCCCGGCGGGCGCCTCCACCCTGGAGCCGACCACGGTGGTCCCGGTCGTGGGGGGCGACCTCGAGCCCTCCCCGGCGTCGGCGCCCGAGTCCTTCGACGCCGTGCTGTGCCGCATCGCCACCACCCTCGACAGCGACCTCCCGACGTGGCCCGCCGCCGACGGCCCCGGCCCGGCGCCCGGTACCGGCGGCGGCCTGCCCCCGGCGCCCCAGGGCGCCACCGCCACCGACCCGGGCACCACCTACGCCGGGACGGCGACGGCCCCGGGTGCCGGCGGCGGGTGGTCCGGTGTGCCCGCCCCCTCCGCCCGCTCCATCGCGGCCGAGGCGGCCCACTTCCTGGCCGGGGCGCAGCCGCGGCCGGCCCCGGACGACCTCCTCGGGGCCCTGCGCCACGCCGGGGTGGACGAGGAGCTGGTCCGCACCGTGGACGACGCCGTCGCCGCCGGGGCCGACGCCGAGGCCGTCCTGGTCGAGGTGTTCGGGCGCATGCCGGTGGCTCCCCCCCTGCCCCGGCGCCCCGGGAGCCTCCTCGTGGTGGCCGGGCCCCGCTCCCGGGCCCAGGCCCTGGCCGCCGCCCTCGCCATCGAGGTGGGGGCCGACCCCGGGGATGTGCCCGTGGCCTCCCTCGACCCCGAGGCCGGGACGGCGGCCGGGGACCGCCTGGTGGTGCGGGGAGCCGAGGAAGCGGGCGAGCTGGCTCCGGGATGGCGGCGCTCCAAGGTGGCGGTGGTGGCCGTGGACGCCCCCCTGGCCGGGACGCACCGACCCTGGGCCCTCCATCTCATCGCCGCCCTGCGTCCCACCATGGTGTGGGGGGTGGTGGACGCCACGTGCAAGGCCGAGGACATGCGGGCCTGGGCCGAGGACATCGGTGGCATCGACGCCGTGGCCCTCTACGACGTGGACGCCACCGTCAGCCCCACCGCCGCCCTGGCCACCGGGATCCCGGTGGCCCGCCTCGACGGCCGGCCCGCCAGCGCCGCCCGCTGGACGGCCACCGTGGTGGACCGGATCCACCGATGCACGTAAGGCGTCCCGAACTGGTCCTGGCCGGGGCGGTGCTCATCTGCCTGCCCATGGTGCCCGGCGTCCTGGACGGGAACGTCTCGGCCGTGAGCGCCGGGACCCGCTTCCTCCTGGCCATCGTCATCTGCTGGGTGGGCGGGTCGGTGCTCACCTCCGTCCTCGACCGCTACAGCGCCGAGGCCCGCCGCACCCAGGCCCTCAAGATGCTGGCGGCCGCCCGCCGCGAGCAGGAGCGCTCCGCCGGCCGGGCTCCCGGGGCAGGGGCACCGGGACCGACGGGCGACACGAGAAACGAGGCACCGCGATGATCATGCTGACCCGGTACCTGAGCGGCGAGCGGATCGCCGTGAACTGCGACGCCATCGAGCGGGTGGAGGAGACGCCCGACACCGTGATCACCATCACCAACGGCTCGAAGCACGTCGTCCAGGAGAGCATCGAGGAGATCGCCGAGCAGATCCGCATGGAGAAGGCGGCCACGCTCGCCCTGGCGGCCAAGCTGGTGGCCGACCCCGAGTTCGGACGGTCGGCGGCGGCCCGCCTGCGGGTGGTGCGCGACGGCGGGGACATCGACGACCCCGATCCCGGTGCGGGCGGCACCGACCACGGCACGCATCCCGGTCTCGACCGCGGCGCCGGGCACTGAGGCGGCCGTGGATCTCGACCCGCAGCGACAGGCCACCCTCGACCACGTCCTGGGGGAGGTGGGCGCCTCGCTGGCAGCCGAGGGGGACGAGCACGCCGCCCTCACCCTGGCCTACACCCACTCCCTTCACCGGGGCTGGCGCACCGCCCTGCGCATGCTGCCCGTGCCGTCCGGGATCACCATCCTGGACGTGGGCAGCGGCCTCGGGATCCTCGCCTTCGAGCTCGCTGCCAACCAGCCCCTCCACGTCGAGGGCGTCGACGTCGACGCCCGCCTCGTCGCCCACGCCGGTGCCGTCCTCGAACGCCTCGACGGTGAGGAATTCTTCGCCGACGGGGCCACGGTGCGCTTCCGTCAGGGCGACGCCGCCGCCCTCCCGTTCGGATCCGGGGCCTTCGACCTCGCCTTCGCCCGGGAGGTGCTGCAGTTCGTCCCCGACCCCGTCCAGGCCCTGGGCGAGGTGTACCGGGTGCTGCGGCCGGGCGGGGCGCTGTGCGTGAGCGACACCGACGACCAGCTCCACGTCACCTGGCCCCCGCCGTCGCCCGCCCTGGGACGACTGGTCAGCGCCGTGGCGACCGTCCAGAAGGCCCGGGGCGGCGACCGGACCGGCGGCCGCAAGCTCTCGGCCCACTGCCGCCGGGCCGGTTTCACCGTGGCCTCGGTGGTCGTGCTCCCCGAGGCCAACCACCGGGTGGTGGACGACGACGACGCCGAGCGGGTCCTGGTCCTGCGCCAGCTCCGGGCGGCCCGGACCCGGATCGTGGAGGCCGGGGCCATGGCGCCCGGGGACTTCGACGCCGACCTGGCCGCGGTCGAAGCCGAGGAGGCGCACGAGGAGTTCCGTATGACGGCACGGGTCATCGTCCTGGCCCTGAAGCCCGTGGAGGATGCCGGGGCGGCGCCCTCCGACACCGTGGCCCCGTCGGCGGCCTGAGGCCCGTCACGGCTGGAGGCAGCGTCTGCATCGGGCGCCCGGGCCCCTGCATCGGCCCCCGGGAGGGAAGCCCGGCGGCCGCCTCACCAGCAGTACACCGTGATCACGTTGGCCCTGGTGGCGAGTGGCCGATGGCGGCTTCCGTCCGGTCCCTTCAGGGGTGCGGGTGCAGGACCCGCCCGCCCCGAGACCGCTTCGCTCGCGCTAGGGCCGATCGGCCACGATGAACAGTGACTGGGCCAGGTGCTTGAGGCCCCGGGTCCTCTCGGCCACGTCGCCGGCGGCGACGACGGCCCGGGCCAGACGGTCGGGCGTCCCCGGCACCAGGAAGTCCCGGTAGCTGACCTCGATGTCGACGAAGCCGGCGGCGTCGAGCGCCGAGGTGATAAACCGCCGCGTGAATGCCATCTCGTCCGGCTCGAGCTTGGCCATCCGGCGGAGCCTGGGGCGGGAGAAGATGAGGTAGACGTAGGGGTTGTGGAGGTTCGGCTCGAGGAAGATCAGCCGACCCCGCTCCGCCAGGAGCGCACGCATCGCCTCGAGGGACCGGGGCAGGCTGTGGTAGAGGTGGTGCAGGATCCCGTTCCCGACGACGTAGTCGAAGGGGGCGCCCGCCAGCTCCCCCGGTTGCGTGAAGTCGGCCGCCTCGAAGCGCACCGTGGGCTCGGTGGCATTCTGCCGGGCCTCGGCCACGAAGCCGGGCGATCGGTCGATGCCGAGGACGGCCATCCCCGTCGTCCCGGCCAGCCGGCGGGCCAGTTCGCCCCTCCCGCAGCCGATCTCCAGGACGGAGCGGGACGGGTCGACCGCCATCTTCGTGATCATGAGATCGCAGCGGCGGTCGCTGCGCAGCGTGGTCGAGCCCCCGCCGCTCCACCCCTGGTTGTACCCGCCCTCGTCTCGTACGCTCGGCATCGTCTCAGGGGGTGGGGGAGCGGGGATGGGAGGCACGGAGGCCGGCCCGCCCCCGTCGTCCACGGAGCCCGCCCATGCTCACGCCGGCCTCACTTGCGGGCATAGATCGTGTAGCCGAGGGGATCATCCGAGGAGCCCGACCGGGCCAGGATGCTGATGTGGGCGACGGCGACGACGACGGCGACGAGGGGCGTGGCGAGGACCCACAGGGGGAGGAAGACGGCGCCGCGCCGTCGTGCCGGGATGACGTTGCGGAACCACAGGAGCACGACCTTGGCCCCGATGGCCGAGACATCGGTGCCCCGAGGCTCGATGTCGACGTCACGGAACTTGCCGAAGATCGTCTCCAGGCTCGAGGGCGTGTACCGGAAGAAGTCGTAGGGGATGTAGTGGAAGCGGGCCGACCACGGGACGGTGACGAAGGCCTCCCCGCCGTGGCGCATGACGCGGTGGATCTCGTCGACGAGGGTCTGGAAGTGCGGGACGTGCTCGAGGACCTCGGTGCAGATGACGGCGTCGAAATGCTCGTCGCCGAACGGGATGTGCTCGCCGTCGAACGGCACGACGTCGGGATTCGTGTAATCGAACTTGTCGGCGTCGAAGACGTCGATGCCCACGTAGCTGGTGGCCTTCCGGTCGAGGAGAAAGCGGTAGGGGCTCTCCCCGCAGCCGACGTCGAGGACATCGCCCCGCAGCCGGGGGAGGAAGCGGCGCAGGTCCCGGTAGACCGTCCAGACCTGGAAGTCGACGAGCATGCGGCCATAGAACTTGAGCTTGCCGGCGAGCGTGGTGGGCGGCGTGTTGGTGACGGGCCGGAGCGTCTCTGTGCTCACGTTGTGGCGTCCGCGCAGAGAAACGCCCTGGTCCGCTCGGCCACGGCGACCGGTGAGAGGCCGGCCATCTTCGTGAGGAACGCCTCGCTCCCCGTTCGCTGTCGGTAGGGACGCTCGACGGCCAGGCGGAGCAGACGGCAGCGGGCCCCGTGGTCGGCGATCGTCCGGGCGACAGCCGCACCGATGCCGCCGTTGGGCACGTGCGCCTCGACGGTGACGACCTTCGGGAACGACGACACGAGGCGCAGGATATCCTCGCTCGGCCACGGGGCGACACTGGCGACCACCACGACGGCGGCCGAGATGCCCTCGGCCTCGAGCAGGGCGGCCGCCTCGACGACCGAGGACCCGATGCCACCCATCGAGAACAGGACCACGTCCGTCCCAGGCCGTACCTCCTGGACCCGGCCGAGCTCGAAGCGACCGTCGAGG
>DATJOV010000292.1:0-5093 GCA_035506735.1 Acidimicrobiales bacterium
ACCGGCACGCCGGCGTCGTCGGCCAGGGCCACGACGGCGCCCGCCTGGGCCACCGAGTCGTCCACCGACATGCCCAGGTTGCGCCGGTTGTGGGTGGCCGACACGCTCACCACCACCTCGAGCTCGTCCACCCCGGCGGCCAGGGCCAGCCTGGCACCGTGCAGGTTGGGGACGAGGGCCCGGTAGCGCACCCCGGGCGGCCGGGCCACGGCCCGCACCACCTCGTCCGTGCCGGCCATGGCGGGCACGGCGTCGGGGCGGACGAACGACCCCACCTCGATGGTGCGCAACCCCGTGGCGGCCAGGGCGTCGACGAGCCGCACCCGCTCGGCCACGGAGACGGGGGCCTCGTTCTGCAGCCCGTCGCGCGGCCCCACCTCGCGCACCTCGCTCGAGGTGGGATAGCCCGCAGCGGGGAGGGGCGGCACCGTCACCGCCACCGCGGCGCCGCCCGGGTCGGCCCCGGGGGTGCGGGTGGGCGGCCGGTAACATGCGCGCCGTGACCCGGGAGAACGCCATGGGCGCGTACCACCGGATCCGGCAGGGGATCGTGGAGGGCCGCTACCGCCCGGGGGAGCGGATGGTGGAGACCCGCCTGGCCGACGACCTGCAGCTGTCGCGCACCCCCATCCGCGAGGCCATCCGGATGCTCCAGTCCGAGGGGCTGGTGCACTCGCTCCCCAACCGGGGGGCGACGGTGCGGGCCCTCACGGCGGGCGACATCGGCGACCTGTACGAGGTGCGGGGCCGGCTCGAGGCCCTCTCGGGCGAGCTGGCCGCCCGCCGGGCCACGGCCGACGACATCGAGCGCCTGGGGGAGGCGGACGCCGCCTTCGCCGCCGCCGTGCGGGGCATGGACCTCAACGACATCGAGGCCATCCGCACCGTCTTCCGCCTCAACAACGCCTTCCACGCCGTCATGCTCGAGGCGGCCCACAACGGGCGCCTGACCCAGGCCCTCACCCGCACCGTCGACCATCCCCTGGTGTTCCAGGCCTTCCGCCACTACAACCTGCCGGCCATGCGGCGCTCGGCCCAGTTCCACCATCTCATCGTCGAGGCCGTCCGGGGCCGGGAGCCGGGGCGGGCCGCCAACCTGGTGCTGGAGCACGTCCTGCAGGGCCGCGACCAGCTCCTGGCCGTGGTGGGCGACTCCCCCTCGGTCGACGCCCTCTTCGCCGCCCCGGCCGCAGCCGGGGGCGGGGGCACCGCTCACCCGATCACCTGATCGGCCCGGAGCCGCTCCAGCTCCTCGACGTCGAGGGCGGCCACGGCGCCGAGCACGGCCTCGGTGTCGGCGCCGAGGCGGGGCCCGGGCGTGCGGACGGACCCGGGCGTGCGCGAGAAGCGGGGGACCACCCCGGGCATGGGGACGAGGCGGCCCGTTCCCGACGGCATTCGCACGATCATGGCGCGCCGCTCGTAGTGCTCGTCGGCCAGGGCGTCGGCGGCCGTGTACACCCGACCGCTCGGCACCCGGTGGTCGGCCAGGGTGGCGAGGAGGTCGGCGCTGGGCCGGCGCGCCGTCCAGGCCCCCACCAGGGCGTCGAGCTCGCCGGCGTGCTCCCCCCTGGCCTGGTGGGTGGCGAAGCGGGCGTCGCCGACGAGCTCGGGGCGGTCCATGGCGGCGCACAGCCGGGCGAAGACCCCGTCGGCGTTGGCGGCGATGAGGACCTCGGCGCCGTCGGCGGTGGGGTAGGCGTTCGAGGGCGCAACCCCGGGGAGCACGCCCCCGCTGCGTCCCCGCACCACGCCGGCCACCTCGGCGTCGGCCAGGCTCGACTCCATGAGGGCGGCCACCGCTTCGTACAGGGCCACGTCGACCTCCTGGCCCCGGCCGCTGCGGGCCCGCTCGTGCAGGGCGGCCAGGGCGCCGATCACGGCGAACATGGCCGCCAGCGAGTCACCCAGGCTGATCCCGGTCCGGCACGAGGGCCCGCCGGCGGGGCCGGTGGTGTGGCGGATCCCGCCCATGGCCTCGCCGATGCTCCCGAACCCGGCCTCCCCCGCCCGGGGACCGGTGCGGCCGTAGCCCGAGATGTGCACCATGATCAGCCCGGGGTTCTCGGCCGCCAGCGAGGCGTAGTCCAGGCCCCACCGCTCGAGCTGCCCGGGATGGAAGTTCTGGACCACGACGTCGGCGGCCACGGCCAGGCGCCGCACCAGGGCGGCCCCCGCCCCGGTGCGCAGGTCGATCACGACCGAGCGCTTGTTGCGGGCGATGCTCGTCCACCACAGCGACTCGCCCCCGTCCAGGACCCCCCACCGGCGCAGGGGATCGCCGGCCGGGGATTCGACCTTGATGACCTCGGCCCCGTAGTCGCCCAGGAGCTGGCCCCCGAAGGGCCCGGCGATGAGGCTCCCCAGCTCGAGGACACGGAGCCCGTGCAACGGCCCGGGTACGGTGGACATCGGCAGAAGTGTATGCAATGTGCGCCGACATCTGCCAAGATGCGCACCAAGCCTGGAGAGATCCGGGGCGAATGTATGCAGGAGGGACGGGTGGGACCGACCGACCAGCAACCCCTGGAGTTCCAGGGCCTCAGCCATCTGGCCGTGGTGTGCAGCGACATGGCCCGGACCGTCGAGTTCTACTCCACGGTCCTCGGCTTGGCGCTCGTCAAGACCGTGGAGCTCCCGGCCGGGATGGGCCAGCACTTCTTCTTCGACATCGGCAACGGCGACACCCTGGCCTTCTTCTGGTTCGCCGACGGCCCCGGTCCGGCCCCCGGCGTGGCCGCCCCCGTGGCCCGGCCCGACAACGGCGACGCCAGCTCGGCCGTGGGGTCGATGAACCACGTCGCCCTGCAGGTGGCCCCCGACAAGATCGACGCCTACCGCCAGCGCCTGGTGGACCACGGGGTGGACTGCTCGGTGGTGGTCAACCACGACGACAGCGAGTGGACGGTGTCCGAGGACATGCACCCCGGGGTCTTCGTCCGCTCCGTGTACTTCCAGGACCCCGACGGCATCCTCCTGGAGCTCGCGGCGTGGACCCGGACCTTCGGCCCGGCCGACGTGGCCCACGCCCCGGCCACGTCACGACCCGCCGTCGCCGCCGTCCCGGCGCCGGAGGCCTAGGTGCCCCGCCTGCGCCAGGTCGCCCGGGCCGAGACCGACGACCCCGTCGTGACCGCCATGTACGACATCGTCTTCGGCCGCGGGGTGGACCCCGCGGCGGGGACGAGCACGGGCAGCGAGGGGAACTGGTGGACCACCTACGCGCTGGTGCCCGACGTCCTCGAGCACGCCGTGGCCGGCTTCGTCCTCTACAAGAGCCCCGAGCGCGTCCTCGACGGCATCCTCCGGGAGCTGGCCCAGGCCAGGGTGGGATGGGCCGTGGGCAGCACCTTCGTCTACTCCCAGCACGTCCAGGCCCTGCGGGGCCTGCACGCCGACCCGGCCAAGATCGCCGCAGTCCCGGCCTGGGCCGTGTCCGAGGCCTACACCCGCACGGAGCGGGCCGTGCTCGGCTTCGCCGACGCCATCGCCTACGACGGCGGGCGGGTGAGCGACGAGCTCTTCGCCGTCCTGCACGAGGAGCTGTCGGACGAGGCCCTCCTCGAGTTGACCTACGTGACCGCCATGTACGTGCAGCACGCCGTCATCTGCCGGGCGCTGCGCCTCGAGTGGGACGACCGGCCCGAGCCCGTCGTCGACGTCGACCCCCCCGAGGGCTTCGACGCCGAGCACTACATGGCCGTGGGCTCCGAGGCCGACGCCAAGCAGAAGCTGCGCGACGCCCGCCGATGAGCACCGGGCCGGCCTGCCTCTCCGTCGACGCCGTCCTCGACCGCTTCTTCACCGCCGTCGCGGCCGGTGACCTCGAGACGGTGGGGTCGATCTACCACCCCGACGTCGAGGTGTGGCTCAACGTCACGGCCCAGGCCGTCGACCGGGACGAGAGCCTCGGCATCCTGCGCTTCTTCACCAGCCGCCTGGAGGGGATGCGCTACGAGATCCTCGAGCGACGCACCTGGGAGGGCGGAGCGGTCCAGCGCCACGTGGTGCACGGCCGGATCGGGGGGACGGACCTGGCCATCCAGGCCTGCATCGTCTTCCACCTTGTCGCGGGGCGCATCACCCACCTCTACGAGTACGTCGACGCCAAGGCCACGGCCGAGGCCTTCGGGATCAGCGACGAGCGCCTCTACGGCACGGCCCCCACCTGAGCCGCGAGCGGCCCGTCGACGGGGACCCACCCCGGATGACCCCGGCACGGCGCGCCTATGCCGGGCCGACGCTCCTCCGGCGTCGGCGCACGACGACGGCGGCGGCCGCGCACCGCCAGGACGGCGACCCCGGCCAGCAGGGCAGTGAAGCACGCCTCGGGCGTCGGCGCCGATGGGCCGCCACCTCGTCGGCCACACGCAGCCCGGCGCTGATCATGGCCGGCGTCGGGCGGGGCAGTGTCGTAGCCGACCGTGATGCTCCGGACGGTGGGACCTCTCCCGCCCTCGATCGAGGAGATGCCCGTCCGTCGCTCGTGCACGAGCGTCGGCGACGCCGGGCCGCAGACAGCCGCACGATCATCGGGACGGCCACCCCGGCGTGATCTGACGGCCGGGAGTCGTCGACGAACCGTCGCATCGTTCGCGTCGCCGTCGCTCCCTGGTTCGCGTACCGGTCGTCCTCGGGCCCGATGTCCGGGCTATGTGTGCGATGACAAAAGGGGGTCATGGGAGGGGTTCGGGGTTGGCATCGGGACGCAGCAGCCATCCCCGATGGGGGCCGTCGAGAATGTGATTGGAGTCCTCAATCACCCTCGCCATGACGGCATGGAAACGGCCCTCCGGGCCTACGTCGGGAGCCATCTGCTCGGCCACCCGCCATGCCACAGCGGCGGCAAAGCGGTTCCATCCGGCGAAGCAGTATTCGTCTTGTTCGCCAATAGCCAACTGAGCGTTCCCGATGTGGCGAATCCCAGGTGACCCGCCTGCGTCGTAGCCCACAACGAGGGCACAAAGGGTCGACCCTCTTTGCACCTCAATCAACTTCTGGACCACCTGGCGCTCCAGGTCGTCCCAATCAGCGAACGACGCCCCAGAGATCCATTGGCCGAGAAGCATTCCCCCGTGGACGTCATTCCCGTA
>DATJOV010000293.1:0-2253 GCA_035506735.1 Acidimicrobiales bacterium
TTCATCCTCAAACGCCCGTCGGCCTGAGCCGGCCCGGCGCACCGTCCCGGGTTCCTCCCCCGGACCGGTGGGTCAGAACATGGCCGAGCTGGTGTTGGCGTCCCAGGCGCCGCTCGAGACCACCTGGTCGGCCGAGCACCCTTCGAGCAGGGCGGCCGAGGTGGTGGCGTCGAAGTACAGGGTCAGCTGGTTGACGGTCTTCTCGGCGTAGGACCCCAGGACCTCCTTGCCCTGCAGGACCCAGGCCATCTCGTCCGCCTTGCTGGTGGGGATGGCGGTGGCGCTCGACACGGTGAAGACGGAGGTCCCCCCCTCGCCCCCCGTCCAGACCACCTTGAGCTCCAGGCCCCGCAGCGCCTTGAGCGTGGCGGTGTCGGTGGGCTTGAAGGCCGGGCAGTAGCCGGTGGCGTAGGTGTGGTGGCCCAGGTTGGCGGCGGGGATGTCGATGGCGGCGCTCACCGTGCTCAGCACGCCCTTGGAGGGCGCTCCTTCCGAGTCACCCGTGATGCAGCCCTTCAACAGGCCCGAGGTCACGGTGACGGCGGTCACGGCGCTCCTGCTGGTGGTGTGGGTGCCGTTCTCGGTCAGGGCGGGGGTGAAGGCCAGGTCGGCCTTGGCGGTGCACGCCACCGGGAAGGTGGGTGCGGCCGCCCCGGCGAAGATGCCGGGAGTCCCGAAGACGGCGATGGTGGTGGCGGGGACGGCCAGCGCCAGTGCCCCCCACACGACCTTCCGACGAACCCGCATGGTCCCCCCTCCGTCGTTCGGACTGTGACCAACCTAGCCACCCGGCGCACGGCCCGCTCGGCCGACGACATCCCACGTCACGGGCCGGTCGACCTCCGCCGACGCCCTGACCGCGGGCCGTGCCTGGTTGCGCGCCGTGCATGGCGAAAGGCCCGCCGTTGCCCCTAGCATTGGGGCGCGGACGTGGGGAACGGAGGACGCTTGGGGGGGCGATCGCGGCGGCGGCGCGCGCCGGTGGGCGTGGTGCTGGCCGTCATCGTGGTGGTGGTCACGGTCCCCTGGGTGCTGGGGGCCTTCGCCGGCACGGGGGGTCCGCTGTCCGACCCCGCCGCCAACCTGCCCTACGACTACGGAAGTCCCCTGGCCGCCGTGGACGCCGGGCGGGCCGAGGACGGCCAGGGCCCCATCAGCACGGCCGGGTTCGGCGCCTTCACCCCGGCCCAGGAGGTCTTCGTCCTCGTCAACCTGGAGCGGGTGGACCGGGGCCTCCCCCCCTTCGGGGAGATGACGGCCTCGCTCGACGCCCTGGCCCAGGTGGGCGCCAACGCCCGCCAGGACCCGCCCATGCCCGCGCCCGTGGGCTCGCCCTGGGAGGCGGCCGGGATCGAGTCCGGTGTGGCCGATCCCCTCCTGGCCGATTTCGGATGGATGTACGAGGACGGCTGCACCGTGGTCCCGGGGCAGGCCGTCGTCAACACCGACTGCTCGGCCTCGGCCGCGGACTCGTGGGGCCACCGCCACGACATCCTCACCCGCTATCCGGTGGGATCGGACTGCTCCCTCGTCATGGGGGTGGCCCAGGGCCAGGGGGTGGCCTCGCTGGCCGCCGTCTTCGAGTCCTTCTGCGGCGCCCCCTCCCCCTCGGGCATCACCTTCACGTGGGGACAGGCCCTGGCCGCCCTGGCGGCGCCGCTCGGCCTCGATCCCCCCTCGCCCCCCACCCAGGCGGCCGCCCCCGCCCCGCCCCGGCCGGCCTGCACCCCCCCGGCCCAGACCCTCGGCTACCGCATGGCCGGTGCCGACGGGGGCGTGTTCAGCTACGGCGACCTCCCCTTCTGCGGCTCGGCCGGCGGAACGCCCCTGCACCGGCCCGTGGTGGGCATGGCCACCACGACGGACCAGGCGGGGTACTGGCTGGTGGCCTCGGACGGCGGGGTCTTCGCCTACGGCGACGCCGGCTTCTACGGCTCCCTGGGGGGGGTGGGCCTGGCCGAGCCCATCGTCGGCATGGCCGCCGCCCCCTTCGGCAACGGGTACTGGCTCGTGGCCTCGGACGGGGGGGTCTTCGCCTTCGGCGCCGCCCGCTTCTACGGCTCCCTGGGCGGGGTGCCCCTCCACGCCCCCATCGTGGGCATGGCCGTGGCCCCCCTGGGGCTGGGCTACTGGCTGGTGGCCGCCGACGGCGGGGTCTTCGCCTTCGGCTCGGCCCGCTTCGACGGCTCGGTCGGGGGCCACCCCCTCACGGCGCCGGTGGTGGGGATGGCGGCCAGCCCCTTCGGCACCGGC
>DATJOV010000294.1:0-2991 GCA_035506735.1 Acidimicrobiales bacterium
TGGAGCGGGCCGAGCGGGGAGAGCGGCCCGACCAGGCGGGGCGGGGGGAGCCCTTTGACCAGACGGAGGTGGGCGGGTGAGGTTCGTGGTCAACGGTAGGGAGCACACGAGCAGGGCCGGCCCTCTGGCCACTTTGCTGTACGTGCTGCGCGAGGAGCTCGGCCTGGTCGGGGCGAAGGCCGGTTGCCAGCACGGCAGCTGCGGCGCCTGCACGGTACTGGTCGACGGGGAGCCCCGGCGCTCCTGCCTGACCCTCATGGGGACACTGGAGGGTGCCGTTATCACGACCGTCGAGGCGCTGGGAGAGCCCTCGCACCTGTCCGACGTGCAGGTGGCTTTCAACGAGCATTACGCCGCCCAGTGCGGCTTTTGCACCCCGGGGATGCTGCTCGCCGCCACCGCCCTGATCAAGCGCAAGGGGGGCCCGGTGGGACGGGACGAGGTGGTCGAGGCCCTGGGCGGCCACTACTGCCGCTGCACCGGCTACGTGAAGATCATCGACGCCGTGGTGGCCGCCTCCCGGGGGGAACGGCTCGGCCATATGGCCCCGGGCACGCTAGAGATCCACGGGGTGGAGCCATGACCACGGGGCGCCGGCCCGACCATGACGGCGGCCGGACGATGAAGGTCGGGCCATGAAAGCGGTAGGGGCCAGCATCCCTCGCTACGACGGGGTGGCCCACGTCACCGCCGCCTCGCGCTTCATCGACGATGTCAAGTTGCCCGGCATGCTGTGGGCCAAGGCGCTGCGCTCCCCGGTGCCCTCCGCTCGCATCTTGCGCCTGAGTACGACCGCGGCCGAGAAGATGCCCGGCGTCCATGCCGTGGTCACCCACTCCGATGTGCCCAAGAACGTGGTCGGCCACCAGGAGGTGTGGGGGATCGCGGCCGACGAACCATTGCTGGCCGAGCACGAGGTGCGCTACGTCGGCCAGCTCATCGCCGTGGTGGCGGCGGAGTCCGAGGCCCAGGCGCTGGCGGCCGTCCAGGCCATCGAGGTCGCCTTCGAGGAGCGCCCGGCGTTCTTTGACGTGCGCCGGGCCTGGGATCCCGGCGAGCCCCAGGTCGCCCCGGACGGCAACGTTTACTTCTACTACCCCGACCAGCCCCAGCGTCAGGTGCGCAAGGGCGACGTGGCCGGGGCGTTTGCCCGGGCCGACGTGATCGTCGAGGGTACCTACCGGCCCGGGGCCATAGAGCAGGCGCCGGCCGAGCCGGCTTCGGCCATCTCGGTGGTCGAGCCCAACGGGCGGGTGACGATCTACTCCACCAGCCAGGCCCTGTACTACTCCATGGAGATCACCGGCCGGCACCTGTGCCTGCCCACCGGCCAGCTCAAGTTCGTCGGCGGGACGGTGGGGGGCGGTTTCGGGGGCAAGCTCGACACGGTTACCGAGCCCGTCACCGCCGTGCTGGCCATTAAGGCCCGCCGGCCGGTGAAGTGGCGTTGGACGCGCGAGGAAGAAATGTTGTGCTCGTCGACCCGGGCCGCCTGGCACATCGAGATCGCCGACGCCGTGACCCGGGACGGGTGGATCCTCGGGCGGCGGACGCTGACCCTGCACGACGCCGGGGCCTACATGCGCACCTCCGCCTACGCCTGTTCCAAGCACACCTTCCACCTGGCCGGCGCCTATTCCATCCCGGCCTGCGCCTTCAACACGTTCGTGGTCATGACCAACCACGTCCCCACGGCGGCCATGCGCGGCTTCGGGGTCACCTCGGCGTCCTTCGCCGTCGAGACCCACATGAACCGGGTAGCGGAGGTCCTGGGCATGAGCCCGTGGGAGCTGCGCCTGAAGAACGCCAACCGCGTCGCGGACACCTCGCCCTCCCGGGTGGCCTACGCCAACCCGTCCACGGTCAGCACCCTGCTGGCCGCCGCCCGGGCCACCGGTGAGGAGCTGCCGGCCGGCCTGGCCGCCATGACCAACGCCAAACGGGAGGGGGACCTCCTGCCCCCCCACCTCGTCGAACAGCAGCGGGCCCCGGCACCGCACCTGCTGGCCTGGCGGGACGGGCGGCCGGCCCTGGAGGGAGGGAACTGATGGCCCTCCACCGGGGGCGGGGCATCGCCGCCATCGAGTACCCGACGGGGATGAACCAGGGCGGCGACCCGTCGCAGGCCTGGATAAAGATCCAGCCGGACGGCCACGTCGACGTGTTCTCGGGGACGGTCGACCTCGGGCAGGGGTCCAAGACCGTGCACACCCAGATCGCCGCCGACATGATCGGCGTCCCCCACGACTGGGTCACCATGAACAACAACGACACTGACTCCTCCCCCGTCAGCTTCGGCACCTTCGCCTCCCGCGGGACCTTCATCGACGGCAACGCCATCGCCGTGGCCGCCTACCGGGCCCGCCAGCGCCTGCTCGAAGTGGCGTCGCGCCTGTTGGAGGTCGACCCCGAGGACCTCGAGATCGCCGACGGCGACGTCTCCGTGCACGGGGCGCCCGAGCGCAAGGTGAGCGTGGGCGAGGTGATGGCCACGGCGTCGTGGACGTACGGGGAGATGATCGTGGGCTCGGGGGCGTGGATGTTCCCCCACGTCGAGCCGGACAAGGTGACCGGGGAGTGCGAACCGCACGCCGCCATCTCCTACGCCGCCTGCGTGGCGGAAGTGGAGGTCGACGACGAGACGGGGGAAGTGGTCGTCGAGCGGCTGGTCCAGGCCTACGACGTGGGCCGGGCCATCAACCCCACGTTGGTGGACGGCCAGATCCAGGGCGGCGCCATCATGGGGCTGGGCCTGGCCTTGCTGGAAGAGTCGTACCCGTACTACCCGGGGATCGCCCACCGCGGCCCGGAGTTCGGGGCCTATGCCGCCCCGGCCATGGTCGACCTGCCCGAACTGAAGAACGTCGTGCTGGAGGACCCCGACCCCGTTGGCCCGTTCGGGGCCAAGGCCATCGGCGAGATGGCCAACAACGCCCAGGGCCCGGCTGTGATCGCCGCCATCCACGACGCCGTCGGCGTTTGGGTGACCGA
>DATJOV010000295.1:0-2504 GCA_035506735.1 Acidimicrobiales bacterium
GTCTAGACGACCCGGGTGAGTCGGTCAACGCTCCCGGCGCGGCGCCGGGGACCGGTCACGAGGTCGGGAGCGGGGGGAGGTTCCACTCCGTCCACCCGCTCCCCACCCGCCCGTCGGCGGCCTCGAAGCGGCACAGCAGGCGCGACATGCGCGCCTCCCTGCCGTCGTCCTCCACGAAGAGGATGGGGGCCAGGGCCACCGGGACCACGGTCAGGTCCAGGCCCCCGGGCTCGACGGTGCAGCGCGCCGCGGTGGGGACCCCGTCGGCGTCGAGGTCCTCGGTGGCGCTCACGGCCCGGGCCGGGGTGAGGGTCCCGTCGGGGGCCACGACGTAGCCGAAGCCGGCCGCACCGGCCCCCATGCGGATGTCGGAGAGGTGGAAGGCCGTCCCGTCCTCGAGGGTCCCCGACGACCAGCACCAGCCGAAGGCCCACCAGTCGCGCACCCCCCAGGAGTGGTCGCGCTGGCCCGGGGCGTCCACGGCGATGACCTCGTCGCCCACCCGGATGGTGCCCGTCACCCGGGCCGACACCTCGTAGCGGGTGGTGAGGCCGTAGTGGTACGGGGGGGCCACACCGGTCCAGGTGAGATCGAGCTCCATGTCGGCCGGCTCGCCCCGGCGGCGGCGGAACACGTCCTTGGGGTCGGCGAAGCGCTGCCCCGCGCCGCCCGCCCGCACCCGCCACGCCCCCAGGGGCGCGTCGGGCTCGAGGTGCGCCCGCCAGCCCGTGACCTCGAGGCCGAGACCGTCCCCGCCGATCAGGGGGGCCCGGTCGTCGAACAGCACGGTGAGGGGGCGGCGGCGCCCGGCCACCACGGCGTGGAGCCAGGTCTGGTGGCGGTTGGGGTAGAGGCCGAGGCGGAGGTAGGCGCCGTCGGCGGTGTCGGGGTCGGCCACGTCGAAGTACCACGACTCGTTCCACAGGCGCTCGTCCCCGGCGATGTGGCGCCCCTCGTCGCCGGGGCTCACCACGGGGGGGTCGGTGTTGGGGACGTCGGTCATGGCTCTCCGATCACGTCGATGGCGTCGAGGTCGACGGCGTGGCGGACGTGGCGATCCACGTCGGTGGCGAACATGCGGTCGCCCCGGGGCGTGCGCTCCACCAGCATGGAGGCCACCACGGCCAGGTACGCCCCGTACCACGACCCATGGCGGTAGCGCCGCCAGCACTCGTCCCACGACAGGGCCACGCCGGCCGCCACGAGCTCCCGGTGGTAGCCCCGCACCAGGTCGGCCTCGACCCGGCGGCGCTCGTCGGGGAGGAGGTTGCCGCCCACGAAGTAGCTGACGTCGGCCACCCCGTTGCCGAGACCGAGCGTCTGCCAGTCGACCACGGCCACGCCCGGTCCGGGCACGTCGATGAGGAGGTTGTCGAGGCGGAGATCGCCGTGGACCAGGGTGCGGGGACCGCCCGGTCCCTGCCACCAGCGCTCGGCGTGGTCCACGCCTCGCTCCAGCCCCTCGACGGTGGCCGGGTCGAGGACCGGCCCGAAGCGCTCCACGAACCCGGGCAGGAGCGAGCGCACCAGCCCCGCCATGCCCGCCGCCGCCCCGGGCGAGGACCGGTTGAGCCACGCCACGGCGTCGAGGGCCGGGTCCCCCCACCGCGGGGCGTGGTAGCGCACGGCCTGGGTGAGCACGGCGGCGGCCAGGTCGGCGCCGCACCCCTCCAGCTGGTCGCCGGCCCGGGCCGGGGCCAGGTCCTCGAGGACCAGGGCGAAGGCGTGGGTGTCGGGGTCGAAGCCGGCGAAGTAACAGGCCGGGGCCCGCACCCCGACGGTGGCGGCCAGCTCCCGGTAGAAGCCGACCTCGATCTCGTAGGCGCGCAGCGAGCGCCCCACGGCCCGGCTGCGCTCGTCGGTGGAGGGGAACTTCCCCACCACCGACGGGGGACCGTCGGCCGGGCCCTCGTACCCGATGGCGAGGCGCACCGACTGCGCCATCTGGCCCGTGCCGATGGGGGTGGCGGTCACCCGGTCCACCCTCCCGGCGCCGAGGAGCCCGGCCCGGCGCAGCACGGCGTCGAGGGCCTCGGCCCCCACCTCGGCGGCAGAGGAGAAGGGGAGCTCGGTCACGTCACGTCACGTCAGGTCCGGGGCCCGGCCCGCTTCAACCCGCCGTGGACGGGACGGGCACGGGACGGCCCGAGCGCATCAGCTGTCCGGGCAGGGTCCGGCCCAGCACCGCCTCGAGGTGATGCGCCACCCCGATGAGGGCGTCGAGGTCCACCCCGGTGTCGGCCCCCAGGGCGTCGAGGAGGTACACGGCGTCCTCGGTCGGGATGTTGCCGGTGGCCCCGGGGGAGAACGGGCATCCCCCCACGCCCCCCACCGAGGCGTCGAAGCGCCGCACCCCGTGCTGGGCCGCCACCACCAGGTTGGCCAGGCCCGTGCCCCTGGTGTTGTGCAGGTGCAGGGCCACATCGGGCGGGGCCAGGCCGCCGGCGCCGAGGACCTCGAGGAGGACGGTGACCGAGGGGGGCACGGCCATGCCGGTGGTGTCG
>DATJOV010000296.1:0-2354 GCA_035506735.1 Acidimicrobiales bacterium
GACCCGCCGGCGGGGCACCACCCCGGCCGACGACGAGCGCCTGGCGGCCGAGCTGGCCGAGCACCCCAAGGAGGTGGCCGAGCACGTCATGCTGGTGGACCTGGCCCGCAACGACGTGGGCCGGGTGGTGCGCTTCGGGTCGCAGCGCATCGACGAGTTCAAGACGGTGGAGCGCTACAGCCACGTCATGCACCTGACCTCGCAGGTGTCGGGGATCCTGGCCCCGGGCCGCACCCCGGTGGACGTCCTGCGGGCCACCATCCCGGCCGGGACGCTCTCGGGCGCCCCCAAGGTGCGGGCCATGCAGATCATCGACGACCTCGAGCCCACCAAGCGCGGCGTGTACGGCGGGGTGGTGGGCTACGTCGACTTCTCGGGCAACCTCGACACGGCCATCGCCATCCGCACCATGGTGGTGACCCCCGACGGCCGGGCCTCGGTCCAGGCCGGGGCCGGGATCGTGGCCGACAGCGACCCGGTGGAGGAGGACCTGGAGTGCCAGAACAAGGCGGCCGCCCTCCTGGCGGCGGTGCCCGTGGCCAGGCGGGCCACGGCCCGGCGCGACGCCGCCCGGGGCGCCCCGTGAGCGGGGGCCCGGGGGCCGGTACGGGGGTCGGCCCGTCGGCCGTGGTGCCGGCCCAGTACGAGGCCCTGCGGCGGGGGGCGGGGGTGGTGGACCTCGGGCGCGACGCCCTGGCCGTGCACGGTCCGGACGCCCTCGACTACCTCCAGGGCCAGCTCTCCCAGGACCTCACCCCCCTGGGGGTGGGGGCGTCGACGTGGTCGCTCCTGCTCTCGCCCCAGGGCAAGCTCGACGCCCTGGTCCGGGTGACGCGGGCCGACGTCGAGCGGGTCGTCATCGACGTGGACGGGGGCTTCGGCGAGGCCACCCGCCAGCGCCTGGAGCGCTTCCGGCTCCGGGTCAAGGCCACGGTGGAGCCCCTGGCGTGGCGGTGCCTGGCCGTGCGGGGGCCGCACGCCGCCTCCCTGGTGGTCCCGGTGGACGGGGCCGCCGCCACGGCGGGGGCGCCCGTCCTGGCCCTGCCCTTCGACTGGAACGGGGTGGTCGGGGTCGACCTCCTCGGCCCCGCCCCGGCGGCGCCCGCCGGGGCCGTGGCGTGCGACCGGGCCGCCTGGGAGGCGGTGCGGGTGGAGGCGGGCATCCCCGTCATGGGGGCCGAGCTCGACGAGCGCACCATCGCGGCCGAGGCCGGGCTGGTGGAGCGCACCGTCAGCTTCACCAAGGGCTGCTTCACCGGCCAGGAGCTCGTGGCCAGGCTCGACGCCCGGGGCAACCGCGTGGCCCGCCACCTGCGGGGACTGGTGGGGGAGGAGGGTGCGGATCCCGGGGCCTTCGTCCCCGGGGCCGGCCTCAGCCAGGAGGACAAGGCCGTCGGCGCGGTGACCTCGGTGGCGTGGTCACCGGGTCTGGGGCGGGTGGTGGCCCTGGCCTACCTCCACCGCAGCGTGGCCCCCCCGGCGGCGGTCACGGTGGGGGGGCGGGCCCGGGCCGAGGTGCGGGACCTCCCCCTGCTGTGACGCCCCCGGCCGGCCCCGGGGCCGGTCACCATCCCAGGGCGGCGCCGATGTCCTGCACCAGCTGGCGGCGGCACACCACCAGGTCGGGGAGCCACGGGTCGGGCCGCCCGTAGCGCAGGGGGGAGCCGTCGAGGCGGCTGGCGTGGACCCCGTAGGCCCGGGCCACGGCCACCGGGGCGGCCGAGTCCCACTCGTACTGGCCCCCGGAGTGGACGTAGGCGTCGACCTCGCCCCGCACCACCGCCATGGTCTTGGCCCCGGCCGACCCCATGGGGACGAGCTCGGCCCCGAGCACGGCCGCCAGGTGGTGGGCCTCGACCGGGGGGCGGGTGCGGCTCACGGCGATGCGCAGGGGCGCCCCGGGGGCGGGTGCCGGGGGCGGGCGATCGGCGTCGCCGGTGGAGAGGACCACCTCCTCGGCCGGCAGCGCCACCGCCCCCACCACGGCGTCGCCCCCCAGGGCCAGGGCCACGTGGACGGCGAAGTCGGCCCGGCCCTCGCCGTACTCCCGGGTCCCGTCCAGGGGGTCCACGATCCACAGGCGGGCCGGGGCCCCGTCCCCCCCGGTCACGGGGGGCGCCCCCTCCTCCGACAGCACCGGGTCCCCGGGGCGCTCGCGGCGCAGGGCGGCGGCGATGAGCTCGTGGGAGCGGCGGTCCCCCTCGGCCCCGAGGCGCCGGGGTCCCTCCCCCCCGCCCGCCCCGGGCTCCCGCCGCAGCGCCACCAGGGCCTGGCCGCAGGCGGCGGCGATCCGGGCGGCGAGCAGGTGGTCGTCGGTGCTGTCCATGCGCGCTCCGGCCTGCGACGGGGTGGGT
>DATJOV010000297.1:0-4374 GCA_035506735.1 Acidimicrobiales bacterium
GTGGCCAGCTGATGACCGACATCCAGATCCCCGTCACGACGCGCAAGGACTGGACCTCGGACCAGGAGGTCCGCTGGTGCCCGGGGTGCGGCGACTACTCCATCCTGGCGGCCCTGCAGATGCTGCTGCCCGAGCTGGGCGTGCGGCGGGAGAACACCGTCTTCGTGTCCGGCATCGGCTGCGCGGCGCGCCTGCCGTACTACATGGCCACCTACGGCATGCACTCCATCCACGGCCGGGCCCCGGCCGTGGCCACGGGCCTGGCCGTCACCCGCCCCGACCTCGACGTGTGGGTCATCTCGGGCGACGGCGACGCCCTGTCCATCGGGGGCAACCACCTCATCCACGCCCTGCGCCGCAACGTCAACATCACCATTCTCCTCTTCAACAACCAGATCTACGGGCTGACCAAGGGCCAGTACTCGCCCACCTCGGAGCAGGGCAAGGTCACCAAGTCCACGCCCTTCGGCTCCCTCGAGACCCCCTTCAACCCCGTGAGCCTGGCCCTCGGGGCCGAGGCCAGCTTCGTGGCCCGCACCCACGACATGGACCGCAAGCACATGCAGGAGATGTTCCGCCGGGCCCACGACCACCGGGGGGCGGCCTTCGTCGAGATCTACCAGAACTGCAACGTCTTCAACGACGGCGCCTTCGAGCGCATCACCGGGCGCGACGTCAGGGCCGACAACCTCATCCCGCTGGTCCACGGCGAGCCCATCCGCTTCGGCGCCGACCTCGAGCACGGCGTGGTCATGGGGGCCGACGGGCGCCTCCGCATCGCCGAGGTGGCCGACGTGGGGGAGGACGCCCTCCTCGTCCACGACGAGACCCGGGACGAGCCGGGCCTGGCCTTCCAGCTCAGCCGCCTGGCCCGGGGTCCCTACGAGCCCACGCCCATCGGGGTGTTCCGGGCCGTGGAGCGGCCCGAGTACGGCGACGCCATGAACCGCCAGCTCCTCGAGGCCAACGAGCGGCGGGGCCCGGGCGACCTGGCCGCCCTCCTCGCCTCGGGCGGGACCTGGACCGTCGAGGGCTGAGCCCGCCCTCCCCCCGGCGGGCGGGCCACCCCCTCAACCACGGCCGGGGCCGGGCCGATACCTGAGCGGGCATTCGGCGTCACGGCCGGCGGGACGTGACCCGACTGCCCCCCACGCCCCGCCCCCAGGCGTCGTTCAGTCCTCCACGGGGCGGAAGACCATGCCCGTACGGGGCTTGGGGTGGAAGTAGGTGCTCTTGGGGGGCATGCGCCGCCGGGCGTGGGCCCAGGCCGAGATCTGGGCCACCGTCACCGGGCGCAGGAACACCGACGCCTGGACCTGCCCCGAGAGGACCTCGGCCGCCGCCGCCATCGGGTCGTGGACGTAGCGGACGGCGATCCCGGGCACCGCCGCCGTGGCCAGCGCCACCACGCTCGAGTCGAGATCGGAGTCGGCTTCGGCGTAGGTCTGCTCCCGAGGGGTGAGGAGCCAGACGTGGCTGGCCGTGACCAGGGCCAGCGCCCCCGAGCGCAGCACCGAGTCCACCAGGGCCTCGTCGGCCGGGCCGGCGTGGACGAGGTCGAAGTAGCGGTCGAACACCTCCACCAGGTCCACGTCGTCGGGGACCCCCGACAGGGTGCGGTGGATCGGCCCCACCTGGAGCTGGCCCTCGGCCAGCTCCACCACGAGGGCCATGACGAAGTCGTAGTCGCCCCCGGCCCCGTCCCGGGCCGCCCGCCGCTCGGCCTGGTAGGTGAGGGCGGTCTCGTAGCGGTGGTGCCCGTCGGCGATGACGACGGGGGCGGCGTCGACGGCGGCGCGGATGCGCTCGATCCGATCGGGGTCGTCGATCACCCACAGCTCGTGTCGCACCCCCTCGTCGTCCACGGCCTCGGCGTCGGGCGGGCCCTCGGGGGCGTAGGCGGCGGCGGCGCCGGCGCCGAGGGAGAGGCCCCAGATGGGGGAGAGGTTGGCCCGGCAGGCCCGGATGAGGTCGAGGCGGTCGCTCTTGTCCTTGGGGGTGGTCTCCTCGTGGGGGAGGATGCCCTGGCCCGGCGGCTCGCACCCGAGAGCCCCGAGGACCCCGGTGGTGGTGCCCCCGTCCGGCTCGGTCATGCGGTAGCCGTAGAAGGCGGGGGCGTCGGGCACGAGGACACCCTCCTGGCGCCAGGTGGCGAAGGTGCGGGCCGCCGCCTGGTAGCGGTCGAGCCCGGCCCGGGGGTCCTCGGCCGGGAGCTCGACGTGGATGGCGTTGGCGCTGTGGCGGGCCGCCAGGGTGGCGCGCTCGGCCGGGCCGACCACGTCGTAGGGCGGGGCGATGACCTGGGCGAGGGGGATCCGGGCGTCGTACCGGAGCCCGGGAAAGGGCCGGAAGGTGGGCATCGACCCTGCGTAGCACACGTCTTCGGGGCTCCGACACCGGCGCTGGCAGGAGCCCGGGGTTTGCCCTGGACGGCGACCTTCGGCCCCCTAAGGCCCGCCCGGGCGGCCGACGTGGGGGGCCGGCCGTCCGGCGAGACCCGTGGGGCGAGCTGCCCGCCCATGCCGCCCCCGGGATCTCGCTCCTCCCGGATGCCGTGCCGTCCTCCGCTCCCCGTCGTGGCGGGGTGGGCCGCCGCTGCGTCCCTCCCGGCCGGTGGGGCGCCGGATTGACCTTCACGTTGACGTAAACTCTGGGGCCATGGAGTCCGCCACCGCCGGCACCGTCCCCGCGGCGGCCGGCGTGGCCTCCCCGGCCCTCCCCGACCGCTACAAGTGGACGGCCCTCAGCAACACCACCCTGGGTGTGTTCATGGCCATGCTGAACACCTCCATCGTGATCATCTCGCTCCCGGCCATCTTCCGGGGCATCCACGTCAATCCCCTCCAGCCCTCCAACATCGGGCTGCTCCTGTGGCTCCTGCAGGGCTACATGATCGTGACGGCCGTCTTGGTGGTCACCCTGGGCCGCATCGGGGACCTCTTCGGCCGGGTGCGGATGTACAACGCCGGCTTCGCCGTGTTCACCGTGGCCTCGATCGGGCTGGCCGCTTCGCCCGTGTCGGGAGCGGGCGGGGCGCTCGTGCTCATCGCCCTGCGGGTCGTGCAGGGAATCGGCGGGGCCCTGCTCATGGCCAACTCCATGGCCATCATCACCGATGCCTTCCCGGTGGGGGAGCGGGGCATGGCCCTCGGGATCAACATCGTCGCCGGCATCTCCGGCTCGTTCCTGGGCCTGCTGGTGGGAGGCCTCCTCTCGTCGATCGACTGGCGCTGGGTCTTCCTGGTGAGCGTGCCCTTCGGGGTGGCCGGCACGGTGTGGGCCTTCCTCAAGCTGCGCGACACCGGCACCCGGACCCCGGCCCGCATCGACTGGTGGGGCAACGCCACCTTCGCCGTGGGCCTCGTCCTGGTCATGATCGGCCTCACCTACGGCCTCATGCCCTACGGCGGCCACGCCATGGGGTGGACGGGCCCCGGGGTCCTGGCCGAGCTGAGCGGGGGCGTGGCCGTCCTGGCGCTGTTCGTCCTGGTCGAGCGCAGGGTGGCGGCGCCGTTGCTGGACCTGTCGCTGTTCCGCATCCGGGCCTTCACCGGCGCCGGGGTGGCCAACCTGCTGTCCAACATGGGGCGGGGCGGGCTCCAGTTCATGCTGGTGTTGTGGCTCCAGGGGATCTGGCTGCCCCTGCACGGGTATTCGTTCGAGTCCACCCCGCTGTGGTCCGGCATCTACATGGTCCCGCTCTCCATCGGCTACCTCGTGTCGGGCCCCATGGCCGGGCGCCTGTCGGACCGCTTCGGCCAGCGCTGGTTCTCCACCGTGGGCATGTTCGGCGCCGCCGCCACCTTCGTGGCCCTGCTCTTCCTGCCCGTCGACTTCACCTACCCCGTCTTCGCCGCCCTGGTCCTCGCCAACGGCATCTTCGTGGGCCTGTTCTCGGCCCCCAACACCACCACCATGATGAACGCCGTCCCGGCCGACCAGCGGGGGGCGGCCTCGGGGATGCGGGCCACCTTCATGAACTCGGGCTTCGTGCTCTCCATCGGGATCTTCTTCTCGCTCATGATCGTGGGCCTGGCCGCCACCCTCCCCGCCGCCATGCTGCACGGCCTGGTGGGCCAGGGCGTCCCCGTCCGGGCCGCCCACCGGGTGGCGTCGCTGCCGCCGGTCGGGACCCTCTTCGCCGCCTTCCTGGGCTACAACCCGATGCGGACCCTCCTCGGGGCCCCCGTCCTGGCCCACCTGGGCTCGGCCCGGGCGGCCCTGGTGACGGGGAAGGGCTTCTTCCCCTCCCTCATCTCGGGGCCCTTCCACCACGGCCTGGTGGTGGCCTTCGGGGCCTCGGCCCTCCTCTGCGCCGGGGCCGGGGTGGCCAGCCTGTGGGCCGGCGACCCCGTCCCCGACGAGGTGGTGCTG
>DATJOV010000298.1:0-2664 GCA_035506735.1 Acidimicrobiales bacterium
GGGGCCGGTAGGCGGCCAGGGCCTCGAGCACCGGCGCCAGCCGGTGCACGGCGTTGACCCCGGTCCAGGGTCGGGCGGTGTGGGCCCGGCGCCCCGCCAGCGTCAGCGCGGCGCGCATCGTGCCCTGGCAGCCGGCCTCGACCACGCCCCCGGTGGGCTCCCCCAGCACGGCGGCGTCGCCGGCCACGAGCTCGGGGTGCGACAGCGCCAGTTGCGCCAGGGCGTTGTGGGCGCGCTCCACCTCCTCGCAGGCGTAGAGCACGTAGGTGACGTCCAGGGAGGGCCGGGCCACGGTGGTGGCCAGGTCGAGCAGCACGGCCAGGCCCCCTTTCATGTCCACGGCCCCGAGGCCCCGCAGGACGTCGCCCTCCACGCGCGCCCCCACCGGCCCCGGGGGGGGCGGGACCGTGTCGAGATGGCCGGCCAGCACCACGCGCCGGGGCCGGCCCAGGTCGGTGCGGGCCACCACGGTGTCGTCCACCCTGGTCACGGCCAGGTGACCCGCCTCCCCCAGGAGGGCCGCCACCCGGTCGGCGATGGCCGCCTCGTGGTGGCTCACCGAGGGGATGGCCACCAGCTCGGCCGCCAGGGTCAGGAGGTCGCGCACGGCCGGCCCGGGCCCGGGGTCAGGTGTCGTCCTGGTGGGTGCGCAGGGCCGCCTCGAGCTGGGCCTTGTCGTGGCGCTCCCCCTCGGCCAGGCGCTTGATGACCAGGGCGCAGGGGAGGAAGAACTCCCCGCCCGGGAACTCCCGCCGGCGCGACGCCCCCACCACCACGCTCCAGGGGGGGACCACCCCCCGGCCCAGCTCCTCGCCCGTGAGGGCGTCGACGACGGGGATGCCGGGGTTGAGGATGACCCCCTCGGCCAGCACCGCCCCCTCCCCCACGCGCGCCCCCTGGGTGACCATGCACCGGCTCCCGATGTTGGCGTCGTCGCCCACCATGACGGGGGCGGCGTTGGGCGGCTCCAGCACCCCGCCGATGCCCACCCCCCCGGCCAGGTGGACCCGGGCCCCGATCTGGGCGCACGAGCCCACCGTGGCCCACGTGTCCACCATGGTCTGCTCCCCCACCCTGGCCCCGATGTTCACGTAGCTCGGCATGAGGATGGCCCCCCGTCCGAGGAACGAGCCCCACCGGGCCGAGGCCCCGGGGACGACCCGCACCCCGGCGGCGGCGTAGTCGGACTTGAGGGGGAGCTTGTCCACGAACTCGAAGGGCCCGAGCTCGGTGGTCTGCATGGCGCGCAGGCGGAACAGGAGGAGGATGGCGGTCTTGAGCCAGGTGTGGACGACGACCTCGCCCGCGGCGTCGAGCTCGGCCACCCGGGCCTCGCCCCGGTCCAGGAGGTCGACGGCCTCGGTCACCACGGCCAGGGCGTCGGTGTCCCCGGGGCCGAGGTCGTCGGCCCGGGCCCACAGCTCCTCGATCTGGGCGGCGAGGTCGGCCATCGCCGCCCGAGGTTACCGGCCCGCCTCGGTGGCCTCCGCCACCGGGGCCGCCCCTGGCCCCAGCCGGGGGTGACCCGAGGCGGCCAGGCGCCGGGCCACGAGCTCGATGCGCTCGTCGGGCTGCACCGCCGCCACCCGGACGTGCCCGGCGGCGCCGTCCCCGTAGAACTCCCCCGGGCTCACCACCACCCCGCCCGCCTCGGCCAGGGCCTCGGTCAGCACCCAGGCGCCACCGCGCCCCCGGGCCCGCCCCTCGGCCACGGCCCAGGCCGGGACCGGGACCCACAGGTAGAACGCCCCGGCCGGCACGGCGGCGTCGAGCCCCGCTCCCCGCAGGATCTCCGACAGGCGCTCCAGGCGGCGGCGGTAGCGGCGGCGCTGGACCTCGACGTGCCCGTCGTCGTCCCAGGCCGCCACGGCGGCGGCCTGGACCGGTCCGGGCACCATGAGCCCGGCGTGCTTGCGCACCTCGGCCAGGTACTCGACCAGCTCGCCGTCCCCGGCGTAGGCGCCCACCCGCACCCCGGCCAGGTTGGAGCGCTTGGAGAGCGAGTGGACGGCCACCACGCCCTCGGTCCCCGACCCCACCACGGTGGCGGGCGCCCCGGCCCAGGTGAACTCGGCGTAGCACTCGTCGGAGAGGACGGGCACGGCCCGGCCCCGCCCCCAGGCGGCGGCGGCGGCCAGGTCGCTCAGGGCCCCGGTGGGGTTGGCGGGGCTGTTCACCCACAGGCACAGGGCCCGCTCGGCGTCGGCCTCGGCCACGGCGCCGAGGTCGAGTCCCCCCTCGGGCCGCTCGGGCACCGCCACCGCCCGGCACCGGGCCAGGGCGGCCCCCATGGCGTAGGTGGGGTAGGCCACAGCCGGGGCCAGCACGGTGTCGCGCCCCGGGGTGCGCAGGGACAGGGACCACGCCGCGCTGGCCACGAACTCCTTGGTGCCCACGCACGCCGCCACCTGGGCCGGGTCGAGGCGGGCCCCGAAGCGCCGCTCGACCCAGTCGGCCACCGACCGCCGCAGGGCGGCGCTGCCGACCGAGGGGGGATAGCCGCGCTCGGTCCCCGAGGCACCCAGGGCCGCCACGGCGGCGGGGGGCGGGGGGTCGCACGGGGTGCCGACCGAGAGGTCCACCGCCCCGCCCTCGTGCTCGGCGGCGCGCCGGGCCGCCACGGCCAGGCGGTCGTAGGGGTAGGGGGGCGGGACGAAGCCGCCC
>DATJOV010000299.1:0-4125 GCA_035506735.1 Acidimicrobiales bacterium
CTCGGCGTCGACGTCCCCGGCCCGCAGGGCCGGATCGGTCATGATCGCCCCCAGCACGTCGAGCCCGAGGGGCAGGTCCTCGGCCAGGAGGCGGATGTAGAAGGCCGTGTACTCCTTGGTGGTGAAGGCGTTCATGTCCCCGCCCACCTCGTCCACGGCCTCGGCGATGGCGGACGCGCTCCAACCCGGCGTGCCCTTGAACAGCAGGTGCTCGAGGAAGTGCGAGGCCCCGGACTGGGCATCGTCCTCGTCGCGCGAGCCGGTCCCGACCCACACCCCCACCGCGGCCGAGCGCACCTCGGGCATGGGCTCGACCACGAGGCGCGCCCCGCAGTCGAGGACCTCGGTGCAGATCATCCCGGGCGGTGGGGGCGCAGGAGCCCCGGGCGGGCCCTCAGCGCCGGCGGGGCCGGCGCGGGCGCCGATCGCCGCCCCGGTCCCCCCGGTCGCCCCGCTCACCCCGGTCGCCGCGCTCGGCACCGGCTGCCGGCCCGGGGCCGAGGTCCCCGAGCTCGTTCACGAGCTCGGCCTCGAAGGCCGCCTCGAAGGAGGCCGCCCGCGGGCCGGACCCGCCGCCGTTGGACCCCGCCGCCGGGGCGGCGCCGTTGCCCGTGGCCGCCGGGGGCTCGCCCACGAGGGACAGCGAGACCTTGCCCTGGGGATCGATGTCGTCCACCTTGACCTCGAGCTCCTGGCCCAGGGAGAGCACGTCCTCGACCCGGTCGACGCGCTTGCCGCCCCCGACCTTGGAGATGTGGAGCAGGCCGTCGCGCCCGGGGAGGATGTTGACGAAGGCCCCGAACTTGGTGATGTTGACCACCTTGCCCGGGTAGACGGCGCCCACCTCGGCCTCGGGCGGGTCCACGATGAGGTAGATGCGGCGCTTGGCCTCGGCCACGGCCCCGCCGTCGGTGGCCCCGATGGTGACCACGCCGTACATCCCGTCGTCGTCGACGGTGATGTCGGTGCCGGTCTCGGCCTGCAGGGCGTTGATGACCTTGCCCTTGGGACCGATGACCTCGCCGATGCGGTCGGCCGGGATCTGGAAGGACACGATCTTGGGGGCGTTCTCGCTCACCTCGTCGCGCGGTCCGGCCAGGGCGCCGGCCATGACGTCGAGGATGAGCAGCCGGGCGTCGCGGGCCTGGTGGAGGGCGGCGGCCAGGACGTCGGCGGGCAGCCCGTCGATCTTGGTGTCGAGCTGCAGCGCCGTCACGGCGTCACGGGTGCCGGCCACCTTGAAGTCCATGTCCCCGAAGGCGTCCTCGGCTCCCAGGATGTCGGTGAGGGTCACGTAGCGCCCGTCGTCGTAGACGAGCCCCATGGCGATGCCGGCCACGGGGGCCTTGATGGGCACACCGGCGTCCATGAGCGACAGCGTCGAGCCGCACACCGACGCCATGGAGGTCGAGCCGTTCGAGGACAGCACCTCCGACACCAGGCGCAGGGTGTAGGGGAAGTCCTCCTCCGAGGGGATCACCGGCAACAGGGCCCGCTCGGCCAGCAGGCCGTGGCCGATCTCGCGGCGCTTGGGGCCCCGCATGAACCCGGTCTCGCCCGTCGAGTACGGGGGGAAGTTGTAGTGGTGCATGTAGCGCTTGGAGTCGTCGATGCCGATGGTGTCGAGCATCTGGGCCATGCGGGGCATGCCCAGGGTGGTCACGTTGAGCACCTGGGTCTCGCCCCGCTGGAAGAGCCCCGACCCGTGCACCCGGGGCAGCACCCCCACCGCGGCCGACAGGGGGCGGATGTCGCTGGTCCCCCGTCCGTCGATGCGCACGCCCTCCTCCACGATGCGCCGGCGGACGAGCTTCTTGGTGAGCGAGCGCACCGCCGCCTTGATCTCCCGCTCGCGCTCGGGGAACTCGGGGGCGAGGGTGGCGATCACCGTGGCGGTGGCCTCGTCCAGGGCGGCGTTGCGGGCCGCCTTCTCGGTGATGGTGTTGGCCTTGGTCAGGGACTCGGTCCCCACCGCCGTCACCCGCTCGTAGACGTCGTCGCCGTAGTCGGTGAACAGCTCGATGGTGAGCGGGGGCTTGGCCCCGGCCTCGGCCACCATGCGCCGCTGGAGCTCGATGGACTCCCGGATCCAGGTCTTGGCCGACTCGAGGCCCTCGGCCAGCACCTCCTCGGTGACCTTGGGCGCCCCGGCCTCGTAGTACTGCCACGAGTCCTCCGTGCCGCCGGCCTCCACCATCATGATGGCGATCTCGGCGTCGGCGTCCTCCGACAGGGCCCGGCCCGCCACCACGAGCTCGAAGCACGAGGCGTCGCCCTCCTGGTAGGTCGGGTGGGGGACCCAGGTGCCCTCGGTGGACCAGGCGATGCGCACCGCCCCGATAGGACCGTCGAAGGGGATCCCCGACATCATGAGGGCGGCCGACGCCGTGTTGATGGCCAGGACGTCGTGGGGGTTCTCCATGTCCGCGGCGAAGATGGTCCCCACCACGTGCACCTCGTTGCGGAACCCCTCGGGGAACGAGGGCCGCAGGGGGCGGTCGATGAGCCGGCACGTCAGGATGGCCTGGTCGGTGGCGCGGCCCTCACGCCGGAAGAACGAGCCGGGGATCTTCCCCGCCGCGTACATGCGCTCCTCGATGTCGACGGTGAGCGGGAAGAAGTCCGCCCCCTCGCGCACCGATCGCGATGCGGTGGCCGTGACCAGCACGACCGTGTCGCCGATGCGGCCCAGCACGGCGCCGTCGGCCTGCCCGGCCAGTGCGCCGGTCTCGAAGGTCAGGGTGCTGTCGCGCCCGCTGATGGGGGCCGACACGATGATGGCGTCCGCCATGGGTCTCCTCGTGGTTCGAGGACACCGCCGGACCAGTTCCCAGTGGTCGACCACCTTCCCCCCACCCGGTCCGCATCGACCGACCGAGGTGGGTCGACGCCGGGGGGGCGCAGGTGACCGGCGACTGGCAGCTGGCGCCGTGCCAGGTGTCCGGGTCATTGCTTGGGGCGGGCGGTCCGCCCTCCTGCCCGGGCGGGAACACCCACCCGAGGTGGTCCCCCGCCCGGCCGCCGGCCGACCCGGGAGACCGGCCGCCTAACGACGGATGCCGAGCCTTCCGATGATCGTCCGGTAGCGCTCGACGTCGTTGTCCCGCACGTAGTCGAGCAGCCGGCGACGACGACCGATGATCTTCATCAGGCCTCGCCGGGTGTGGTGATCGCCCTTGTGGACCTTCAGGTGCTCGGTGAGGAGGGTGATGCGCCCGGTGAGGAGCGCGATCTGGACCTCGGGTGAGCCCGTATCGGTGTCGTGCAGGCGATGCTCGGCGATCGTCGCGGTTTTGTCGACCATGTGGGGAGAAACGACCTCGATGGCTGCGCAGGGACCCTCGGGTTCGGGCGTCGTGTGCACGTCCGCCCCGGCCCGGATCCGGCCGGGACGGCGTCCCGGCTGGACACCCACTCTAGCAGGACCGGGGTCAGCGGGCCGGTCCGGCGGCCAGGGCGGCCCGGGCCGCCGTCACGTCCTCGTGCATCTGGCGCACCAGGGCCTCGGCGCTGTCGAAGCGGCGCTCCTCCCGCAACCGGCGCACGAAGGCCACCTTGGCCTGCTCGCCGTAGAGGTCGCCGTCGAAGTCGAGGAGGAAGGCCTCGAGCAGGGGGCCGTCGGCCCGGTCGTGGAAGGTGGGGCGGCGCCCGAGGGAGGCGGCGGCGGGGTGGACGGCACCGTCCGGCCGCTCGTACCAGCAGGCGTAGATGCCCTCCCCGGGCAGGGCCAGGCCGGCCGGGAGGGCCACGTTGGCGGTGGGGAAGCCCAGGTCCGGGCCGCCCCGGCCGTCGCCGTGGACCACCACCCCCCGCACCTGGTGGGGCCGTCCCAGCAGGGCGGCGGCGCCGGCCACGTCGCCGGCGCCCAGCAGGGCGCGGATACGGGTGGAGGACACGGGCTGGCCCCCGGCGTCGGCGTCGAGGGCCACGCCGGTGACGGTGAAGCCGTGGCGGGTCCCCAGGTCCCCGAGCAGGGCCACGTTGCCCCGGCGGCCGTGGCCGAAGTGGAAGTCCTCCCCCACCACCACGGCCCGGGCCCCGAGGGCGCCCACCAGGACCTCGAGGACGAAGTCCTCGGCGCTCTCCCCGGCGCGCTCCTCGTCGAAGGGCACCACCACGGTGCGG
>DATJOV010000300.1:0-8447 GCA_035506735.1 Acidimicrobiales bacterium
CCCCACCCCCAGGACCAGGCGCCCACCGGCCAGGAGGTCGAGCGAGGCGGCCTGCTTGGCCACGGCGGAGGGGCGCCGGAGGGGCAGCTGGAGCACGCCGGTGCCGATGGCGGCCCGGCTGGTGGCGGCGGCCGCCACCCCCAGGGCGGTGAAGGCCTCGAGGCATGCACCGTGCCAGAAGAGATGGTCGCAGGCCCACAGGGCGCCGGCCCCGGCGTCCTCGGCCCGGCGGCACAGGGTCGCCAGGGTGGGGCCGTGGCCGGGCCGGAGCGGGCCCTGGGGAAAGGTGGGCAGGACGAGGCCGAGGGTGCCGGTGACGGGGGAGGGGGGGTCGCCAGCGGTCGGGGCCGGCGACGAGGGCACGGCGCATGGTACCGGGGGCCAAAGTTGACGGACCGTCAGATCCGGGACGGGACGGGACGGCGGACGACCGGGCCGGGGGCGGCCCGGCCGGTCCGGCCGGCACGGCACAATGGGGGGGTGGGCGAGGTCGTGACGGACGAGGTGGCGGGGGGCGGACCGGGCGGGCTGGCCCCCGAGGAGCGGGCCCGGCGGGAGGCCGAGCTGCGCGACCTCATCGACCTCATGCGGCCCTCGGTCCAGATGGACGGGGGCGACCTCGAGTTGGTGGAGGTCGACGTGGAGCAGGGCGTGGTGGAGGTCCAGCTCCAGGGGGCGTGCAGCTCCTGTGCCATCTCGTCGGCCACCCTCCAGGGCGGGGTGGAGCGCATCCTGCGGGGCCGCCTGGACTGGATCACCGAGGTGCGGGGGAGCCTGGACGAATCCCTGGACTTCTCCGACAGCGCCGCCCTGGGGCGCGGCGGCTACGTCCCCCGGGACTGAGTCCCCTCCCCCCGGGCCCGGACGCGGCCCAGGCCCGGTTCAGGCCGCCAGGTCGGCTTCGTCCACGGGCCCGTAGCGCACCAGGGGCTCGAACAGCTCGAGCACGGTGCGGTCGGTGTCGGTGATGCCCCGCAGGGGGGGCGCCGCCAGCCGGCGGGCGCAGAAGCGGCGGGCCACGGCGGCCTTGCGGGCGTCCCCGCTGCGGTCGAGGGCCCAGGCCGCCTCCTCCACCAGGAGCGCCCCCTCGGCCGTGTCGGCCAGCAGCTCGGCCAGGCGCCGGCTGTGCAGCAGGGCCAGGTCGTCGGGGGCCGAGGACAGGTAGGCCACGGCCCGCCGGGCGTCGGCCAGGGCCTCGGCCACGGTGTCGAGCGTCCCGGCCAGGACCTTGCGCCCCGACGCCGTCTCCAGGGCCTCGTCCACCCGGGTGAAGAGCGCCTCGTGGGCCTGCTCCCCCCGGATGGCGCGGCGCACGTCGATGCACAGGATGGTCTCGGTGCCCTCCCAGATGGTGTGGCACTGGGCGTCGCGCAGCTGGCGGGCCATGGGCCAGTCCTCCATGTAGCCGTTGCCGGCCAGGACCTCGAGCCCGGTGGAGGCGGCCCACAGGGCCGTGCGGGTGCAGCGCATCTTCACCAGGGGGACAAGGATGCGCCGCAGGAGCCGGCCCGACTCGGGGTCGGCGGAGCGGCGCGCCGCCGCGGCGCACTCGTAGGTGGCGGCCATCCCCGCCTCGAGGTCGACGAGCATGTCGACGAGGGTCTCGCGCACGAGGGGGTAGCTGTCGATGCGGTTGCCGAACTGGGCCCGCCGGGCCCCGTAGATGGCGGCTTCGAGGAACGACCGGCGGTGGATGCCCAGTCCCATGAGGGCCACGCCGAAGCGGCTCCCGTTCACCATCTCCATCATCCGGTTGATGCCCCGGCCGTCGCGTGCCGACGCTCCTCCGGGCCCGTCGGCCCCGGTCACGCCGGTGCCGTCGCCCCCCGCCAGCCAGGCCCGGGCCCCGTCCAGGGTGACCTCGCCCGTGGGCACGCCCACCGTGCCGAGCTTGGACTTGAGCCGCTTCACGGTGAAGCCGTTGGGCGAGCCGTCGGGGAGGAGGCGGGGCACGATGAAGGTGGCGAGGCCGCGGCTGCCGGCCGGAGCCCCCTCGGGCCGGGCCAGGACGATGAAGACCTCGGCGTCGACGTTGGAGCAGAAGTGCTTGTCCCCCGACAGGACCCACTCCTCGCCGTCCTGGACGGCCCGGGTGGTGTTGGCCCCCACGTCGCTGCCCCCCTGGCGCTCGGTCAGGAACATCCCCCCCTCCCAGGCCGTGGCGGGGTCGACGCTGCGGAGCCGGGCCACGAGCTCGTCGCGCACCGGCCCGGGGGCGTAGCGCTCCACGATGTCGGCCGCCCCCGCCGTCATCCCCAGGCCGCAGTAGACGGCCGTCTCGGCCTGGGACACGAGGTAGGAGACCGAGGCCGTGACCACCCCGGGCACCGGCCCCCCGGCCAGGGTCTCGAGGCTCACGAAGCCGTTGCGGACCAGGTCCTCCTTGTTCTGGGTCCAGGTGGGGTGGTGGACGACCTCGTCCACCACGTAGCCCCAGCGGTCGTAGCGGCGCAGCTCGGGGCCGTGTTTGTCGGTGATCTCGGCCCGGGGGGCGAGGACCTGGCCCACCAGGGCGCCGAAGCGGCCGACGTGCTCCTCGGCCAGGGCCCGCTCGCCCGGGTCAGGGAGGTGGCGGTCGAGGAGGGCGGCCAGGTTGGGGTCGAGGCGGTACCAGTCCAGGCCGGCGGCCTGCTCGAATTCGGCGTAGTCGGGAAGCATGCCCCCGATGCTACGACCCCCGGTCCCGTTCCCTCGGCCCGGTCGCGGGGCCGCCCGGCCCAAGGACGGCCCGGCCGTTAGGAAAACTAATTAGACTGGTGAACAAATGTCCGCCATCGCCCCCGGCCCGGCCCGGCCCACCGTCCCCCCCACCGCCGCCCCTTCCCCGGGGTCCGACGCCGAGGTGGCGGCCCGGCTGCGCCTGGCCGTGCTGCGACTGTCGCGCCGGCTCCGCCAGCAGGTGGCGGGGGGTGTGACCACGGCCCAGGTGTCGGCCCTGGCCACGGTGGAGCGGCTGGGGGCCCCCACCCTGGGCGAGCTGGCCGCCTCCGAGCAGGTGCAGCCGCCCAGCATGACGAAGATGGTGGTCGGGCTCGAGGCGGCCGGGCTCGTGACCCGGCACGAGGACGGGGCCGACCGCCGCATCGTGCGGGTGGTGCTCAGCGCCGAGGGCCGCCGCACCCTGCAGCGCAGCCGCTCCCTGCGCACCGCCTACCTGGCCAAGCGCCTGGGACGGCTCGACGAGGAGGAGCGGGCCGCCCTCGGCCTCGTGGTGGGGCTCCTCGAGCGTCTGGTGGAGGAGCCGTGACCCGGTTCCGGCGCGAGGCCCGCACCACCTTCCGCTCCCTGCGGGTGCGCAACTACCGGCTCTACTTCACGGGCCAGCTCGTCTCCGTGAGCGGCACCTGGATGCAGAGCGTGGCCCTGGCGTGGCTGGTGGTGCGCTACCTGGCGCCGCGGGGCCAGGCCGGCCTGGACGTGGGGTTCAGCACGGCACTGCAGTTCCTCCCCATGCTCCTGGCCGGGGCGTGGGGCGGGCTGGCCGCCGACCGCCTGGACAAGCGCACCGTGCTCTTCTGCACCCAGAGCGTGGCCGGGCTCCAGGCGCTGCTGCTCGGGATCCTGGTCCTCCACGGGCACGGCGCCGCCGGTGGCGCCCACTTGTGGGAGGTCTACGTCCTGTCACTCCTGCTCGGCTTCGTGAACCTCTTCGACAACCCCGCCCGCCAGACCTTCGTGGTCGAGATGGTGGGCAAGGACGATCTGCCCAACGCCGTGAGCCTCAACAGCATCGTGATGAACGGCGCCCGGGTCATCGGACCGGCCCTGAGCGGGATCCTCATCGCCACGGTGGGGCTCGGGGTGTGCTTCCTCGCCAACGCCGCCAGCTACGGGGCGGTGATCGTGGCCCTGGCCGCCATGCGGCGCCACGAGCTCCACCCGGCCGAGCGGGTGGCGAGGGGCAAGGGCCAGCTCCGGGAGGGCCTGCGCTACGCCTGGGGCAACCCCTACCTGCGCGACGTGCTCCTCCTCGTGTTCGTGGTTGGGCTCCTGGCCTACAACTTCAACGTCATCCTCCCCCTCCTGGCCCGCCAGACCTTCGGAGGCGGGGCCGCCACGTTCGCCACCCTCACCTCCCTCATGGCGGGCGGGGCCGTGGTCGGAGGGCTGGTGGTGGCCAACCGGGGCAACCCCAACATCCACCGCCTCACCGCCATCGGCATGGTGTTCGGGGTGCTCATCGCCGCCGTGGCCCTGTCGCCCACCCTGGCCGTGGCCGGGGCCCTGCTCGTGGTCATGGGGGCGCTGTCGCTGTCGTTCATCGCCACCGCCAACTCGACCATCCAGCTGCGGGTGGAACCCACCATGCGGGGCCGGGTCATGGCCCTCTACGCCATGGGCTTCCTGGGCACCACACCCCTCGGGGCTCCCCTGGTGGGGTGGATCTCGCAGGTCTCGAGCCCCCGGGTGGCCCTCCTCATCGGGGCGGTGGCCACGGCCCTGTCCTCGGCCGCCATCGCCCTGCGGCACCGGGCCGGGCACCGTCGCCTGGCGGCCTCGGCCGCGGCGGCGCCGGGGCCGGCCGAGGGGGAGCCCGGCACCGAGCTCGGGGTGGCCTGAGCCCCACCGCGGGCCATCAGACCGGGCGGGGCTCCTTGGGCAGGCCCAGGACGCGCTCGCCCACGATGTTGCGCTGGATCTCGGCCGTCCCGCCCCAGATGGTCTCGGACCGGCTGAAGAAGAAGGCGGCCTGGAGCTCGCTCACGGGGTAGCCGGTGCCGCCCCGGCGGGAGCGGTGCATGGCATCGGGGTGGTCGTCGTTGCCGGTGAGGACCTGGCCGTCGAGGCCCAGGACGTCGATGGCCAGGAGCATGGCCTCCTGGTGGTACTCCGACCACAGCATCTTGTGCGTCGCCCCCAGGGCGGCGGCGTGATGGGTCCCGTGCAGGGCGTCGGTGAGGGAGCGGAAGCCGTTGATCTGCATGATCTTCACCTTGGACCACGCCCGGGCCAGGCCCTGGCGGACGGCGGGCTCGTGGGTGCGCCCCCGCCGGCGGGCCTCGGCCACCACGGTGTCGAGCTCCTTCTGGAAGCGGCGGTGCCCGGTGGTCGACGAGGCCCCCCGCTCGAAGCCGAGGGTGGTCATGGCCACCTTCCACCCGTTGTGCTCGCCTCCCACGACGTTGGCGCGCGGGCAGCGGGCCTCGGTGAAGTACACCTCGTTGAACTCCGAGGAGCCGTCGATCTGCTTGATGGGGCGTACCTCGATCCCGGGCTGGTGCATGGGCACGAGGAGATAGGAGATGCCCTGGTGCTTGGGGGCGGCGGGGTCGGTGCGGGCCAGGAGGAAGATGTAGTCGGCGAACTGGGCCTGGGTCGTCCACACCTTCTGGCCGTGCACCACCCACTCGTCGCCGTCCAGGGTGGCCCGGGTGGAGAGCGAGGCCAGGTCGCTGCCGGCGTCGGGCTCGGAGAATCCCTGGCACCAGGCGATGGTGCCGTCGAGGATCCTCGGGATGAAGGTCCGCTTCTGCTCCTCGGTGCCCCACTGCAAGATGGTGGGGCCCACCAGGGTGTCGCCGAAGAAGTCGGCCCGCATGGGGGCGTCGGCCCGGGCGAACTCCTCGTTCAGGACCACCTGCTCGATGAGCGACAGCCCCCGGCCCCCGTACTCGGTCGGCCACGAGGCGCAGATCCACCCCCCGGCCCGCAGCTGCTCGATCCACTGGGCGTGGAAGGCGGCGCGCTCGGGACCCGAGAGCTCGAAGCCGGGCTCGAACCAGCCGGGGGGGAGGTGGTCCTCGAGCCAGGCCCGGACCTCGAGGCGGAACGCCTCCGCTTCGGGGGGATAGGTCAGGTCCATGGTGCTCCTCGATCGTGCCCGGGGCCCCCCGCCCGGCGCACCCGGTCTCCGGGTCCCTCCTCGGCAGGGACCCGGTTGGGACGGTACCGCCGGTCCCGCCCCCTGTCACCCCGAGGCCGGCTCGTGCGATCCGGGCTCGAGCGATCCGGGCTCGACCGGCCCGGGCTCACCCGATCTGGATGGCCTTCACCAGGAGCAGCACGGCCGCCAGGAAGACGTAGCCGTACATGAGGTACATGGTCAGGGTGCGCCCCCGGGACCACACCGGCCGCTCCAGGAGGGCCACGGGCGGCATCCGCCACGTCTCGCGCCGGGCCCGGGCCTCGGCCACGGGGGCGACGCGCCGGTGCACCATGCGCAGGTAGAGGGCACCGGCCACCCCCAGCACCACGACCATGGCGGCGCCGAGCCCGCCCAGGAGGTCGGGCACGTCGATGTGGGGGAAGACGGTGGTGGTCATGAGGATGAGCGACAGCACGAAGAGCACCGACACGATGAAGGTGGCCACGCAGTTCAGCCAGGGCCGGTTCACCCACGGTCCGAGCACGGCCTTGTCGTTGCACAGCAGGAGGAGGAACACCGTGGCGCTCGGGAGCAGGATCCCGGCGAGGGCCTGGACGGCGGTGGTGATGAGGCCGAGGGGGGCGCCGGGGAGCAGGACGATGGTGGCGGCCAGGGCCACGATGCCGGCGAACAGGGCGTAGAAGGCCTTGGCGTCGCGCACCCGGCGGTTGAGGGAGTGGCGCAGGCCGAAGATGTCGCCGAAGGCGTACGAGGTCGACAGCGTCACGGCGGCGGCCCCGATGATCGAGGCGTTGAGCAGGACGATGGCGAAGAGGTCTCCGGTGGCGTGGCCCAGGCTGTGGTCGAGGGCCCGGGCCACCCCGCCGGCGTTGGAGAACCGGCCGAACTCCCTCGTGCCGGCGAAGGCGAAGGCGGTGGTGACCATGATGAGGCTGGCCGCCAGCACCGTCACGAAGGAGCCCAGGACGGTGTCCATGCGCTCGTAGTTGATCCAGCGGGGGGTGATCTTCTTGTCCACGATGTTGGACTGCTGGAAGAACAGCTGCCAGGGGGCCACCGTGGTGCCCACGATGGCGATGATGAGGAGGACGGCGGTGGAGTTGAACCCTCCCGCCACCCCGGGCAGGAAGAAGTGGTGGAACACGGGGCCGGCGTGGGGGTGGGCGTAGATCGCCAGGGGGATGACCAGGAAGTTGGCCACCACGAACAGGAGCATGAAGCGCTCCCAGCGGCGGAAGCTCCCCGAGGCCGTCATGACCACCAGGCCCAGGCCGGCCAGGGGGACCGAGATGTCGGGGCTGACGCCGAAGTAGCCCAGGGCCAGGCTGACCCCGATGAACTCGGTGACGATGGTGAGGAAGTTGAGGATGAAGAGGTCGCCCACGGAGAAGGCGCCCCAGAAGCGCCCGAAGCGCTCGCGGATGAGCCGGGCGTGGCCCACCCCGCACACCGCCCCCAGCCGCACCACCATCTCCTGGTTGACGACGAGGACGGGGATGAGGAGGGGGAGCGTCCACAGCAGGGTGAGCCCGTAGTTCTGGCCCGCCTGGGCGTAGGTGGCCACCCCGCCGGCGTCGTTGTCGCCCACCATGACGATGAGCCCCGGTCCGAGGATGGCGAGCAGGGTGAGGGCCTTGCCCCTCCACGAGCGGCGGGGCCCCTCGTCGTGCTCGCTGATGGTCCCGAAGGCGCCCTGGATCCCCCCGCCCCCGCCCGCGTCCTCGTCGTGGCCGTGCCCGCCTCCGCCGCGTCGCCCGCCGCGCCCCCCCTCGCCCGGGGTGGGGTCGTCCGCCGGCATCGCCGCGCTCCGCCCGAAGGGCAGCCGGCGCCGGGCGTCGGTGGCCCCACCGCCCGCGCTCGACCCGCCGCCCGGGCGCGCCGGGTCCAGGGCCGGGTGGGCGTTCTCGGCGTGCAGGACCTCTTCGGCCAATGGGGACCTCCCGACGGTGCCGGCGTCGTAGGCGTGCAGGGATCGCGCGCACGCCCGACGCAGGTCAGCCCCGGGTCATCCCAGTGGCGTCACTCCTGCTTGGCGGCGTGCGCGCGTCGATCGTCGTGGTGACGGGTCAGCGTGCAGCGCTGCTCCTTCGCCTGGCCCTGCCGGACTCCACCAGGGTCGGGGTGACGTCCGGTAGGGCGCCGGACTCGCCGCCGGACGGTGCCGGCGACGCCCCCCTGTCCCGCCGGACGGACCGGCCGAGGTGGGGCTATTCCCCGTCGAGCCTACCCGCTGGGAGGGCCCTGGGGGGGTGCCGGGGCCGGGGAGGTCCCGCCCGCCCCGCTCACTCCTCGACCGAGGTCATCCCGAAGTCGCGCCGCCACCCCGTGGGGAGGAGCATCTCGAGCAGGTCGTCCACGGTGATGACCCCGATCATGCGGTGCTCCTCGTCCATGACGGGGGCCACGGTGAGGTTGAAGTCCGTCATCTTCCTGGTCACGGCGTGGAGGTCCCAGTCGGGATGGACGTGGGCGGGGTTGGGGCGCACGACGGACTCGAGGGTGGCCCCCGGCGGCGCTTGGACGAGCGAGACCACCGAGGCCGAGCCGGTGACCCTGCCCTCGTCGCCCTGGGCGAACACCACGCCCAGGGCCTCGGGCGGGGCCGTGCTGGTGCGCAGCG
>DATJOV010000301.1:0-19767 GCA_035506735.1 Acidimicrobiales bacterium
TCGACGCGGTGGAGCGCTTCGTGGGCCGGCCCTTCGACACCCTGGCCTTCGTGGGCGGGGGGGCCAACTCCGCCCTGTGGGCCCAGATCCATGCCGACGCCACCGGGCGCCCCGTCCGCCCCGTGCGCGACCCGGTCCTGGCCAACGTGCGGGGGGCGGCCCTCCTCACCCTGCTGGCCCTGGGGCGCATCGAGGTGGGGGCCATCCCGGCCATGGTGGCCACGGGACCGACCTACGAGCCCGACCCCGCCACCCGGCCCCTGTACGACATGCTCTACCGGGAGTTCGTCGACCTCTACAAGCAGACCCGGCGCATCCACCGGCGCCTGAACCGCCACTGAGGCGGGTGGGCGCCGGCCTCAGTCCGGGGTGACGTAGGCGGCGGTGATGCCCCCGTCGACCACCAGGGCGGACCCCGTCATGAAGGAGGCGTCGTCCGAAGCCAGGAACAGGGCGGCCCTGGCCACCTCCTCGGGACGCCCCAGGCGGCCCATGGGGATGTGCACCAGGCGCCGGCGACGCCGCTCGGGGTCGGCCAGGAGCTCGGCCAGGAGGGGGGTGTCGACGGGCCCCGGGCACAGGGCGTTGGCGCGGATGCCCCGGCGGGCGTACTCCACGGCGAGCTCCCGGGTGAAGGCGAGGACGCCCCCCTTCGAGGCGGTGTAGGCCACCTGGGCCGTGGCCGCCCCCATGAGGGCCACGAAGGAGGCCACGTTCACGATGGCGCCGCCCCCGGCCTCGAGCATGGCGGGGACGGCGGCGCGGCAGCACAGCCACACACCCCGCAGGTTGACGGCCATGACCCGGTCCCAGGTTCCCGGGGGGGTGTCGAGGAGCCCACCGTCGTCGCCGGGGAAGATGCCGGCGTTGTTCACCACCACCTGCAGCCCGCCGAAGTGGGCCAGGGCGGCGTCGACGGCCGACGCCGCCCCCGACTCGTCGGCCACGTCGGCGCCCACCGCCACGGCCCGCCCGCCCCGGCCCGTGACGGCTTCCACGGTGCGGGCCGCGCCCGGCTCGTCCACGTCGGCGACCACCACCGCCGCCCCCTCGGCGGCGAAGAGCCCGGCCGCCACCTGGCCGATGCCGCTCCCGGCACCGGTGATGAGGGCCACCTTGCCCTCGAGCCGTCCCGCCACGGGGAGCGACCTTACCGGGGAGCCCGGCGCGCCACCGGTGTGATACTTGACCGATGGGCCGTGGCGTCCCCGTCGTCGGCATGACCACGTACCGCCAGCGCGCCGCGTGGGGACCGTGGGACCGCGACGCCGCCGTCCTCGCCGCCGCCTACGTCGACGCCGTGGCCGGGGCGGGCGGGTGCCCCGTGCTGCTCCCCCCCGCCCCGGGCCCGGGGGACGGGGCCGCCTCGGCCGGCGCCGTCGTCGAGGCCCTCGACGCCCTGGTGCTGGTGGGCGGGGGCGACGTCCACCCCGACCGCTACGGCCGGCCTCCCCACGAGGCCACCGACGGGTGCGACCCGGTGCGCGACCACGCCGAGCTGGTCCTGCTCGACGCCGCCCTGGCCGCCGACCTCCCCGTCCTGGCCGTGTGCCGGGGCCTGCAGCTGCTCGACGTGCACCTGGGCGGCACCCTCCTCCAGCACGTCCCCGACGCCCTGGGCCACCACGGGCACCGGCCCGCCCGGGGCGGGTTCGCCGACGTGGAGGTGCACACCACGGCCGGCTCGGCCCTGGCCGCCATCCTCGGGACCCGGGCCTCGGTGCGCTGCTCGCACCACCAGGCCGTCGAGACGGTGGGGCGGGGGCTCGTGGTGTCGGCCCGGTCTGCCGACGGCCTCGTCGAGGGGGTCGAGCTGCCCGGGGCCCGCTTCGTCCTCGGCGTGCAGTGGCACCCCGAGGAGGGCGAGGACGGGCGCCTCTTCGCCGCCCTGGTGGCGGCGGCCCGGTGAGCCCGGCCCCGGTCCGGGTGGTGAACCCGGCGACCGAGACCGTGCTGGCCGAGATCCCGGCCCAGGGGGCCGAGGAGGTGGACGAGGCCGTGGCCCGGGCCGGGGCCGCCTTCCCGGCCTGGGCGGCGCTGGCGCCCGGCGACCGGGCCCGGCTGCTGCGGCGCTTCGCCGAGGCGGTCGAGGCCCACACCGAGGAGCTGGCCCTGCTCGAGACCCGGAACGTGGGCAAGCCCATCACCGACAGCCGGGGCGAGATGGCCATGGTGGCCGAGGTCCTCCACTTCTACGCCGGCGCCGTGGACAAGCACCGGGGCGCCACCGTGCCGGTGGCGGGCGGCGTCGACATGACGTGGCACGAGCCGCTCGGCGTGGTGGGCGCCATCGTGCCCTGGAACTTCCCCGCCGCCATCGCCTCGTGGAAGCTCGGTCCGGCGCTGGCGTGCGGCAACACCGTGGTGGTGAAGCCCTCGGAGCTGACCCCGCTGAGCGCCCTGCGCCTGGCCGAGCTGGGCCTGGAGGCGGGCCTCCCCCCCGGTGTGGTGCAGGTGGTGGTGCGCCCGGGCACAGGGGCGGGGCGGGCCCTGGTCGAGCACCCCGGGGTGGCCAAGGTGTCGTTCACGGGGTCGACCGAGGCCGGCCGGGACGTCATGCGGCGCGCCGCCGCCACCCTGACGCCCGTGACCCTCGAGCTCGGGGGCAAGTCGGCCACGGTGGTCTTCGCCGACGCCGACCTCGAGGGCGCCGCCCGGGCCGCCCCCGCCGCCGTGTTCGGCAACGCCGGCCAGGACTGCTGTGCCCGGAGCCGCATCCTGGTGGAGCGGCCCGTGTTCGAGCGGTTCGTGACCCTCCTGGTCGAGGCCACGGCGGCGCTGGTGGTGGGCGACCCCGAGGCCGAGGCCACCCAGATGGGGCCGCTCGTCTCGGCCCACCAGCGCGCCCGGGTGGCCGGGTTCCTCGACCCCGAGGGCGCCGACCCGGTGGCGGGTCGGGGCACCGTGCCGGGCGGCCCCGGGTGGTGGTTCCCCCCCACCGTGCTGGCCCCCGTGGCGGGCGACCGGCGGGTGTGGCGCGAGGAGATCTTCGGGCCCGTGGTGGCGGTGGCGCCCTTCGACGACGAGGCCCATGCCGTGGCCCTGGCCAACGACACCCCCTACGGCCTGTCCGGTTCGGTGTGGACCCGCGACGGCGCCCGGGCCCTGCGCATGGCCCGGGCCGTGGCGGCCGGGGTGCTGTCGGTCAACTCCAACACCTCGGTGCGGGTGGCCACCCCCTTCGGTGGCACCCGGCAGTCGGGGTTCGGGCGCGAGCTCGGCCTCGAAGCGCTGGCCGGGTACTCGCAGGTGAAGAACGTCTTCGTCTCGACCGAGGCGTGACCCGCCGCCCCCCCCGGACCGGTAACGTCGAGGGGGATGAGCCCTGATCGCAGGTCGGTGAAGCCCGTGGTGGCGGCCCTCGGGGTGCTGGGCACCATCGTCAGCATCTGGTGGTTCGCCCTCAAGCCCCGCCGCAAGCGGGCCCGCCAGGGCCGGTCCGAGCCGGCGCCGGGCTGAGCCGCGCCGGGCCCGGCCCGCAGCGGCGTCAGGGCGGGGCCGGTCCGCTCCCCACGATGGCGGGGAGGACGGTGCCGATGCGGCCCCGCACCACGGCCTCGGCCACGGGGTCGTAGTCGGTGGGGTCGGCGTTGACGATCACCACGGCGGCACCGGCGCCCAGCGCGGCGGGCACGAGCCCGGCGGCGGGGTAGACCGACAGGGTCGAGCCCACGGCCAGGAGGACGTCGCAGCGGCGGGCCGCCGCCTCGGCCCGCACCAGGTCATCGGCCACCAGGTCCTGGCCGAAGCTGATGGTGGCCGACTTGAGGATGCCCCCGCACCGCCCGGCCCGGGCCGGTTCGGTGCAGGCCGGGTCGTCCTCGCCCGCCCGCACCCGTTCCAGGACCTCGGGCATGGGGGTGCGGGCCCCGCACGCCAGGCACTGCACCTGGCGCATGGTGCCGTGGATCTCGACCACCCGGGCCGGGTCCGACCCCGCCGCCTGGTGCAGCCCGTCCACGTTCTGGGTCACGAGCGTGTCGAGCACGCCCCGCCGCTCCAGGGCCACCAGGGCCAGGTGGCCGGCGTTGGGCTGCGCCTCCCACGTGGGGGAGGCCAGCCGCTGGCGCCACGAGGCCCGTCGCACCTCGGGATCTGCCAGGTAGGCCTGCAGGGTGGCCCGGCGCTCGGCGCCGGGGTCCTTGGTCCACACCCCCTGCGGCCCCCGGAAGTCCGGGATCCCCGATTCGGTCGAGATCCCCGCCCCGGTGAGCACCGTGACCCGGGCGGCCCGGGCCACGAGGTCCCGGGCCCGGGCCAGCTCCCCGGACGCCGGGGGGAGGGGGTTCGACGTGGTCATGCCCCGAGTCTCGCGCCCGGGCCCCCCCGCCCCGGAGGGAGCCGGGGGCGCCGCCGGTAGCCTTCGTCGGGCGTGCTCACCTCGCTCCGCCCCCTGCGCTCGCGCAATTTCGCCCTGGTGTGGTCCTCGGCCCTGGTGTCGAACGTGGGCTCGTGGATGCAGACGGTGGCGCTCGGGGTGGTGGTGACCACGCGGTCGCACGATCCGCTGTGGACGGGGGCCGTGGCCGCCGCCGCCTTCGTCCCCCTCGGACTCCTGTCCCCGGTGGGGGGCGCCCTGGCCGACCGTCTCGACCGGCGCCGCTGGCTCGTCACCACGACCGTGGGCGAGGCGGCCTGTGCCACCGTGCTGGCGGTGCTGGCCGGCACCGGGCACGCCCCGTCGTGGTCCCTGGTGGTCCTGGCCTTCGCCGGCGCCGTGTGCGCCGGGATCGGCTTCCCCGCCTACCAGGCCATGGTCCCCGATCTCGTCCCCCCCGACGACCTTCTGGGGGCGGTGTCGCTGTCCTCGGCCCAGTTCAACCTGGGCCGGGTGGTGGGCCCCGCCCTGGCCGGCGTGGTCCTCGTGGCCGGCTCGGCCGCCTGGGTGTTCGCCGCCAACGCCGTGTCCTTCGGGGCGGTGGTGGTGGCCCTGGTCCTGGTGCGCCTCCCGGCCCGGGCTCCGGTGCACGACACCGGGTCGATCCTGCGCCGCATGGCCGAGGGGGCCCGGGTGGCGGCGGCCGAGCCGGGCTGTCGCAACGCCATCGTCCTCATCGCCGTGGTGGCCCTGATCGGCTCGCCCTTCATCGCCCTCGTCCCCGCCATGGCCATCGACGGCTTCCACCGGGGGACGGCGGAGGTGGCCGTGCTGGTGGTGGCCCAGGGCGTGGGGGCGGTGTGCGGGGCCCTGGCCCTGGCCCCGCTGGCGGCCCGGCTGGGGCGGCGCCTGGTGGTGGGTGCCCTGCTGGCCTTCCCCCTGGCCCTCCTCGGCTACGGGCTGGCCCCGGTCTTCTGGGGGGCGGCGGTGGGCATCACCGTCGTGGGCGGGTGCTACATCGGGGTGCTCACCGGCCTCAACACGGTGGTGCAGCGGCGTGCCCCCGCCGCCTGGCGGGGTCGGGTCCTGGGGCTCTACATGCTGGCCCTCGGCCTCGTCTACTCCGTCGGGGCCGTGATCCAGGGGGCCATCGCCCACGTGGCCGGCATCCGCCCCGTCACCGCCGTCGACGGGGCCCTGCTCCTCGCCGTCATGGGCACCCTGGCCCTGACCCGCTCGCCCCTCCTGGCCGCCCTCGACGGCGGGGACGGCGGCCCCTCGCCCGGCGGTCCCACCCCCCGCCCCGTCGAGCTGGCCGTCCCCGGCACCACCGGCGTGGCGGCGGGCCCGGCGCCGGCACCGTGAGCGGGGGCCCCGTCACCGTCGAGCTGGTCGAGCCCGACCGGGCCGAGGAGGCCCAGCACCGGGTGGCCGGCGCCCTGGCGGCGGGGGGGATCGGTCCGGGCCAGCGGGTCGTCTTCTGCCTGGGATCGTCGGCCGACCTCCTCCTGTGCGTCCTGGGGGCGGCGCGCTGCGGCGTGGTGCCGGTGCTCCTCAACGCCACCCTCCTCCCGGCCGAGCGCCGTCCCCTGGTGGCCGACGCCGACCCCGTCCTGGTGGTGAGCGAGCGCGCCGGGCTGGGCCCGCTCCTGGCCGGCCCGGTCGGGGAGCTGGCCCCCTACCCCCTGGTGCGGCCCATGCACTACACCTCGGGCACCACGGGCCGCCCCAAGGGGGTGTGGTCCGGGGTGCTCGAGCCGGCCGAGGCCCGGGCCCTGTTCGAGGACGAGGCCGACCTGTGGGACTTCGACGGGGCCGACACCCACCTGGTGTGCTCCCCCCTGTACCACTCGGTGTCGGTGCGCATGGCGGGGGCGGCGCTCCTGCGGGGCGGGCGGGTGGTGGTGCTGTCGCACTTCGAGGCGGGGGCGGCCCTGGGGGCCCTGGAGCGCTTCGCCCCCACCACGACCTTCATGGCCCCGGCCGTCCTGCGGCGGCTGCTGCGCCACCCCGGCGCCCCGGCCCGCTGGCCCTCCCTGCGCCGGCTGGTGCACGCCGGGGCCCCGTGCCCGGCCCCGCTCAAGCGCGAGGCCATGGCCAGGGTGGGCCCGGGCGTCGTGTGGGAGTTCTACGGGGCCACCGAGGGCCAGTTCACGGTGTGCGGGCCCGACGAGTGGCTGCGCCATCCCGGCACGGTGGGACGGGCCCGTCCCGGGCGGCGCCTCGAGGTGGACCCCGACGGGGTGGTGTGGTGCCACGCCCCGGGCTTCGCCCGCTTCGCGTACTGGGGCGATCCCGCCGCCACGGCCCGGGCCTGGCGCGGCGACGCCTTCACCGTGGGGGACCTGGGCCGGCTCGACGCCGAGGGGCGGCTCACCCTCGAGGGGCGGCGCGACGACCTGCTCATCAGCGGCGGCGTCAACGTCTATCCGGTCGAGGTGGAGGCGGCCCTGGCCGAGCTCCCCGGCGTGGCCGAGGTGGCGGTGTTCGGGGTCGAGGACGAGGCGTGGGGCGAGCGGGTGTGCGCCGCCGTGGTGGGCGAGGTGGAGGAGGCCGACCTCCGCCGCCACGCCGCCGCCCGCCTCGCCCCCTACAAGCGCCCCAAGGACTACGTCGTGGTGGACGAGCTCCCCCGCACCGGCACGGGCAAGCTGCGACGGCGCGACCTGGCCCGCCTCCTCGGCCTGGGCCCCGCCACGGGCGGCACGGGACCGCACTCCCCGACGGGGGGCTGAGGCCCGGGAGCACCGGGTGGGCCGGGCGCGGGGGCCGAGGGGGGCCCGGTGGGGAATGATCGGGGTATGCCCATCGCCACCGTCAACCCCACCACGGGCGAGACCGAGAAGGTCTTCGACCCCGACGCCGACGAGCTGGTCGAGGCCAAGCTGGCCGCCGCGGCCGAGGCCGCCGCCGTGCTCCGGGGCACCTCGTTCGAGGACCGCGCCCACCTGGCCTCCTCCGCCGCCGACCTCCTCGAGGGCGAGCTCCCCGACATCGCCAGGGTCCTCACCACCGAGATGGGCAAGACCTTCACCTCGGCCAAGGCCGAGGTGGCCAAGTGCGCCAACGCCCTGCGGTACTACGCCGAGCACGCCGCCGCCATGCTGGCCGACGAGGTCCTCCCCAGTGCGGCGTCGAGGTCGTGGGTGCGCTACGAGCCCATGGGCCCGGTCCTGGCCGTCATGCCCTGGAACTTCCCCATGTGGCAGGTGACGCGCTTCGCCGCCCCGGCGCTCATGGCCGGCAACGTGGGCCTGTTGAAGCACGCCTCCAACGTCCCCCAGACGGCCCTGCTCATCGAGGACGTCTTCCGGCGGGCCGGGTATCCGCCCGGGGCGTTCCAGACGCTGCTGGTGGAATCGGGCCGGGTGGACGGGGTGATCGGGGACGACCGGGTGCGGGCCGTCACCCTCACGGGCTCCGAGGGGGCGGGCCGCGCCGTGGCCGCCACGGCGGGCCGGATGCTCAAGAAGTCGGTGCTCGAGCTGGGGGGGAGCGACCCCTTCGTCGTCCTGCCCTCGGCCGACGTGGAGCGGGCCGCGGCGGTGGGCGTCCAGGCCCGGGTGCAGAACAACGGCCAGAGCTGCATCGCCGCCAAGCGCTTCATCGTCCACGGTGCGGTGTACGAGGCCTTCACCGCCGCCTTCGTCGAGGCCATGACGAGGCTGTCGGTGGGGGACCCCATGGACAGCACCACCGAGGTGGGCCCGCTGGCCACGGCCCAGGGCCGCCACGACATCGTCGCCCAGGTCGAGGACGCCCGGGCCAAGGGAGCCGAGGTGCTGTGCGGTGGCCGGAGCCTCGAGGGCCCCGGCTTCTTCTACGCCCCCACCGTGCTGGCCGGGATCACCCCGTCCATGCGGGTGCACGGGGAGGAGGTCTTCGGCCCCGTGGCCCTCCTCCACCGGGCCGACGACACCGCCGACGCCCTGGCCCAGGCCAACGACAGCGCCTTCGGCCTGGGCGCCAGCGTGTGGACCGAGGACGGTGAGGAGCAGGACCGCTTCGTCCGCGGGCTCGAAGCCGGGATGGTCTTCGTCAACGCCATGGTGGCCTCGACCCCGGAGCTGCCCTTCGGGGGGACCAAGCGCTCGGGCTACGGCCGCGAGCTCTCCACCCTGGGGATCAAGGAGTTCTGCGAGGCCAAGACGGTCTGGACCGCCTAGCTCAGGACCAGCCCGGGCCCCAGTGGAGCTCGGGGGCGTCCCCGGCCGCCCCGGCCAGGAGGGTGAGCGAGTTCACCAGCTGGCGCCGCAGCCCCACGGGGATGGCCCCCACGAGCTGGCCCACCTCGGCCCGGCGGCGCTGGACGACGTCGGCCACGATGCGCCGACCGGCGGGGGTGATGGCCAGCTTGACCTCGCGCCGGTCGAGCTCGTCGCGCCGGCGCGACACGAGCTCCTTGCGGACCAGGCGGTCGCACATGCGGGTGGCGGTGGAGGGGCTCACCCCCAGGGCGTCGGCCAGGTCGGCCAGCCGGCGGGGGCCGCCGCAGGAGAGCACCACCAGCGTGCGGTACTGGGGGAGGGTGACGTCGTCGGCGCTGCTCGCCAGGGAGCGCATGGCGATGGCCACCATGGCCCGGCTGGCGTCGATGACCGCTTCGATGACCTCGTCGTCGGCCGGGGCGGGGGCCACGGCGGGGACGACGGGTTCGGGGCGCTCGGCCGTGGTGCGCTTGCGGGGCCGGGCGGCGACCGTCTCGGTCGATGGCATCGCCAGAGTATTGCCCATCACGCCGGGGGCTGCCCGTTGGGCGGCACGTCCTCGTCCCGGCGCGCGCCGTCGGTGCCGGGGCGCGCTGCGGTGTGGCGCAGGGTGGCGTCGACGAACGCGTCCAGCACGGCGCGCGCCTCGGCGTCGCGCCCGGCGCGCGCCAGGTCGGGCAGGGGACCGTCGAGCAGGGCGCGCCAGTCGGCGTCCTCGGTGGAGCGCCCGGCGGCCTGCAGGCGCCGCCGGGCCCCGGCCAGGAGCCCCGCCAGGGCGCCGGCCCCGGCCAGCTCGGCCATGACGCGGTCTCGCAGCCAGGTGGCAAGGGCCGGGCTGGCGCCGCCCGTGGCCACACTGAGCGTGACGGGGCCGTCGCGGCCCACGGCGGGAAGGACGAAGCTGCAGTGGGCGGCGTCGTCGGCGACGTTGACCCAGGTGCCGGCGGCGGTGGCGTCGCGGTGCACGGCGGCGTCGACGGCGGGGTCGCCCGTGGCCGCCAGCACCAGGGCGAACCCCCGCACGTCGTCGGGCCGGTAGGGGCGGAGCTCGACGCGCAGGGGGTCCTCGCCGATGGCGGCGATGGCGCCGGCCCGGGTCAGGTCGGTCACGGCCTCGTGGACCTCGGGGGCCACCACCGTCACCGCCGCCCCGCACGCCAGGAGCCCGGCGATCTTGCGGGCCGCCACCCGTCCGCCCCCCACCACCAGGCAGGGGCGGCCCTCGACCACCAGGCCCACCGGGTAGAGCGGGGCGGTGCCCGCCACGTCAGGCCGTCGGGACCGGCGCCAGGAGGGGCGGGCCCACCATCCCGGCGGCCACGGTGGCGTGGGTGTGCTCGTCGATGACCACGAAGCTCCCCGTCACCCGGTTGGCGCGGTAGGGATCGGCCGCCAGGGGGGTGCCGACGGTGAGGCGGACCACGCCGATGTCGTTGCAGCGGAGCTCCTCGGCCCGGACCAGGTCCACGGGGCCGAGCTCCAGGCGGGACTCCACCGCCCCCACCAGGGCCGGCGTGAGCCGGGTGGTGTGCTTGAGGCGGTAGCGGGACCCGGCGTGCAGGGGGGCGTCGCCGAACCAGCACACGGTGGCCACGAGCTCCCGGAGCACCTCGGGGGCGTCGTCGACGGGGGCGATGAGATCGCCGCGCGACACGTCGAGCTCGTCCTCGAGGCGCACCGTCACCGAGAGCGAGGCCGGGGCCTCGGCCAGCGGCCCGTCGTAGGTCTCCACCGAGGTGATCCGGCTGCGCCGGCCCCCCGGCAGGACCACCACGGCGTCCCCGGGGCGCAGGGTGCCGCCGCTCACCATCCCGGCGTAGCTGCGCCCGCCGCCGCGGTGGCGCACCACCCACTGCACGGGGAGGCGGGCCGCCCCCGTCCCGTCCCGGGCCCACGCCCCGGCCGGGGCCGCCTCCAGGGCCTCGAGGACGGTCGGCCCGTCGTACCAGGGGGCCCGGTCCGAGCGCCGCACCACGTTGTCGCCGTGGAGGGCCGAGACCGGGACGACCGTGACGCCGTCCATGCCCAGGCGCAGGGCCAGGGAGCGCACCTCGGCCTCCACCGCCCCGTAGGCGGCGGGGTTCCAGCCGGCCAGGTCCATCTTGTTGACCGCCGCCACCAGGTGCCGCACCCCGAGGAGGGCGGCGAGGCAGGCATGGCGGCGGGTCTGCTCCCGCAGGCCGGCCGTGACGTCCACCACCATGACGGCCACGTCGGCGGTGGAGGCGCCCGTGGCCATGTTGCGGGTGTACTGCACGTGGCCGGGGCAGTCGGCCAGGACGAAGGCGCGCTTCGGCGTGGAGGCGTAGCGGTAGGCCACGTCGATGGTGATCCCCTGCTCGCGCTCGGCCCGGAGCCCGTCGGTGACGAAGGCCAGGTCCACCCGGGGGGCGCCGTGCCGGCGGCTGGCACGGGACAGGGCGTCGAGCTGGTCCTCGTGGAGCTGCTTGGTGTCGTGGAGCAGCCTGCCGATCAGGGTGGACTTGCCGTCGTCGACCGAGCCCATGGTGGCCAGTCGCAGCAGCGCCGAGCCGGGTCCCGGCCCGGCACCGGGGAGCGGCCCGGCTGTGGCGGCACCGGTGGGCGGCGCCATGTCAGAAGTAGCCCTCGCGCTTGCGGTCCTCCATGGCGGCGTCCGACACGCGGTCGTCGGCCCGCGTGGCGCCGCGCTCGCTCACCCGGGAGGTCGCCACCTCGGCCACGATCTCGTCCAAGGTGCGGGCCGACGAGCGCACCGACCCCGTGCAGGTGGCGTCGCCCACGGTGCGGAACCGCACCGTCTCCTCCACCACCTCCTCGCCCGGCCCCGGCACCACCCAGGGGGAGACGGCCAGGAGCATGCCGTCGCGCTCCACCACCCGCCGGCGGTGGGCGAAGTAGAGGGTGGGGAGCTCGATCCCCTCGCGCCGGATGTACTGCCACACGTCGAGCTCGGTCCAGTCCGAGAGGGGGAAGGCCCGCAGGTGCTCGCCCGGTCGCACCCGGCCGTGGTAGAGGTGCCAGAGCTCGGGCCGCTGGTTGCGGGGGTCCCACTGGCCGAAGGCGTCCCGGAAGGAGAGAATTCGCTCCTTGGCCCTCGCCTTGTCCTCGTCCCGCCGGGCGCCCCCGATGCAGGCGTCGAAGCCGTGGGCGGCCACGGCGTCGAGGAGGGTGGTGCTCTGCAGCCGGTTGCGGGAGCCCCCCGGCCCGGGGTCGGCCACCCGCCCCCGGTCGATCGACTCCTGCACCGACGCCACCAGGAGCTCCTCCCCCAGGGCGGCCATGCGCTTGTCGCGGTACTCGAGGACCTCGTCGAAGTTGTGGCCGGTGTCCACGTGGAGGACGGGGAACGGGAAGCGCCCGGGGCGGAAGGCCTTCTCGGCCAGGCGGAGCAGGACGGCGGAATCCTTGCCCCCGCTGAACAGGAGGACCGGGCGCTCGCACTCGGCCGCCACCTCGCGCAGCACGAAGACGGCGTGGGCCTCGAGAAAGTCCAGGTGGTCGGGGTGGCGGGGGGGCAGGCCGTCGGGGCCGAGGTCCCCGACCTCGGTGGGATCTCCGATGATGGTGGTCATGGGCGGTCCTCGGGGTCGCCCGGCCGGGCCGGGGATCGGGCCGGACCCCAAAAGGGGGAAAACCCGATCTGATTAGTCATCTATAGTAGCCAGGGTGCCAGCCCGACAAGTCATCGATCGAGAGGGGCCCCTCGTCATCGGGAGGGCCCCGGGGGGCCCGAGCGGGCCCGGGGAGGCGAAGGGACGCGCCGTGGGGAGAGACAGCGCCGTGGGGAGAGACAGCGCCGTGGGCACAGCGATGGGCGACGGGGTCGACCCGGACGAGTGGGCCGCCGTGTCGGCGGGCTTCGAGACGGCGCCGGCGGGCAAGGTGCTGGCCTGGGCGGCGGCCCGCTTCGGGTCGGGGGTGAGCCTGGCCTGCTCCTTCCAGGACTGCGTCATCGTCGACATCGCCGTGGCCGCCGATCCCGCCGTCGAGGTCCTCTTTCTCGACACCGGGTTCCACTTCGCCGAGACCCTGGACTACGTCGAGGAGGTGCGGGCCCGCTACGACCTGAACCTGCGGGTCCTCACCCCCGGACCCGAGGCCGAGGCCTGGCCGTGCGGCACCGAGCGGTGCTGCGAGCTGCGCAAGGTGCGCCCCCTCTTCGACCACCTGGGAGGCCGCCAGGCCTGGATCACGGGGCTCAAGCGCGTCGACGCCCCCACCCGCGCCGCTGCGCCCATCGTGTCGTGGGACACCGAGCACGGCCTGGTCAAGATCAATCCCCTGGCCACCTGGACCGACGAGGACATCGCCGCCTACGAGGCGGACCACGGCCTCCCCGTCCACCCCCTCATGACCCGGGGCTACCGCTCCATCGGCTGCGCCCCCACCACCCGCCCCGTGGCCGCGGGGGAGGACCCCCGTGCCGGCCGGTGGGCGGGCACGGGCAAGACCGAGTGCGGGCTCCACGGCTGATGCCCCGGCGCGCCGAGGAGCCCCTCGGGGTGGAGTTGCGCGGCAACGAGCGGGCCATGCGCTTCGTGCGCCCCTACCGGCGGGTGGGGGAGCTCAACCAGATCGAGCGGTGGAAGCTCGACCGCCACCCCCTGGAGGTGGCCGACGCCGTGCTCACCCGCTACGCCAAGGAGGGGCCGGCCGCCATCGCGGCGGTGCCGGGGGAGGTGGAGCGGCTCAAGTGGGTCGGGCTCTACCCCCAGCGCCAGGGGGGCGACGCCTTCATGCTGCGCATCAAGGTGCCCGGTGGCGTCCTCAGTGCCGACCAGGCCAGGGAGATCGGCGTGGTGGCCGACGCCTTCGGCGAGGGCCCCGAGGACAGCCCGGTGTTCGGCAACCGCTATGCCGATCTCACCACGCGCCAGGACATCCAGATCCACTGGATCCGCATCGGCGACGTGCCCCGCATCTGGGAGCGCTTCGCCGCCGTGGGGCTGACCACGGTGCAGGCGTGCGGGGACTCCGCCCGCAACGTGCTGTGCTGCCCGGTGTCGGGGGTCGACGCCGCCGAGGTGGTGGAGGCCCTGCCCGTGGCCCGGGCCATCTCCGACTTCTTCACCGGCAACCGCGAGTTCGCCAACCTCCCCCGCAAGTTCAAGATGAGCGTGACGGGCTGCCGCGAGGACTGCGCCCAGGCCGAGATCAACGACATCGGGCTGTGGCCGGCCCGGCGTCCCGACGGCGAGGTCGGGTTCAACGTGCTGGTGGGGGGTGGGCTCTCCGACGGCGAGCGCATGGCCTCGGATCTCGACCTGTTCGTGCGGCCCGACCAGGCGGTGGAGCTGACCCGGGCCATCGCCCAGCTCTTCGGGGAGCTGGGCAACCGCGAGAACCGGGGCCTGGCCCGCATGCGCTATCTGGTCCAGGAACTGGGGGCCGAGGGGTTCCGGGCCGAGCTGGCGTCGCGCGCCCGCTTCGCGCTGGAGCCGGCCGGCGACGACCTCACCACCCGCTACCGCGGCGACCACGTCGGGGTCCACGAGCAGCGCCAGGAGGGCCTGCGCTACGTGGGCTGCTCGGTCCCGGTGGGGCGCATGGCCGGCATCGAGCTGGTGGAGGCGGCCCGCCTGGCCCGCACCTACGGCGACGGCACCGTGCGCCTCGGCACCGACCAGAACTTCGTCCTGAGCGGGGTGCCCACCGGCCGGGTCGACGCCCTCCTGGGGGAGGAGCTGCTGGCCAAGTACTCGCCCTTCCCCGGGCCCTTCACCCGGGGGGTGGTGGCCTGCACCGGCAACGAGTTCTGCCGCTTCGCCGTGGTGGAGACCAAGGAGCGCGCCGTGGCCTGGGCCACCTGGCTCGACGCCCAGCTGGAGGGCGAGCCCCTCGGGGCCCGGCCCTCGGGGGCCCGGGAGGACGCCGGGATCGTCCGCATGCACTTCTCGGGGTGCTCGGCGTCCTGCGCCCAGCCCCAGATCGCCGACATCGGCTTCCGGGGCGACACCGCCCACGTGGGCGAGCGCATCGAGGAGGCCGTCGACATCGGCATGGGCGGCTCCCTCGGCCCCGACGCCGGGTTCATCGACTGGGTGGAGAGCTCCCGCCCGGTGGAGGCCGTGCCCGAGGCACTGCTGCGGGTCACCCGGCGCTACCAGGCCGAGCGGCGCGACGGCGAGCGCTTCTACGCCTGGGCCCGCCGCACGCCCAACGAGGAGCTGGCCGCCACCCTGGCCGGGTTCGAGACCGTGGACCTCCCGAGGAGCGCACCGTGAAGGGCTTCGCCATCCGCGACGAGATGAACGGGGTCGCCGAGGCTCCGGGCAAGACCTGGTTCTGGGAGCTCGAGGCCGGGGTGATCTTCGCCGACCGCTGCATCCAGTGCGGGACCTGCGTGGCGGTGTGCCCCTCGAACTCGATCGGCGTCCACCCCGACACCTCGCTGCCCGAGTTGGTGAAGATGTGCACGGGGTGCTCGCTGTGCTGGGACTTCTGCCCCCGCGGCGGCCTGCGCTACGAGGCCCTGTGGCCTCCCTCGACGCCCGACGCCGAGGGGGGGGCGCCGCTGGTGGTGAAGTCCGACGCCGCCGACACGTACTGGAAGCTGAGCGGCGGGCCCCCCGGGGACGGCCTCGGGGCGGTGGTGGGCTCCTACGCCGTGCGGGCCGGCGTGCCGGCCGACGACGTCCAGGACGGCGGGGTGGTCACCGCCCTCCTCCTGGCCCTGCTGGCCGGGGGGGACATCGACGGCGCCGTGGTGTCCAAGCCGAGCGACGACCCCGACGAGCCCTGGAAGGGCGTGGCCACCGTGGCCACCACGGCCCAGGAGGTCGTGGCCGCGGCGGGGAGCTTCTACAACCAGACCATGGCGCTGGCCGCCCTGGACCTGAGCCGCTACGACCTGCCCGCCCGCCCCCGCCTGGCCGTGGTGGGCACGCCCTGCGAGATCCAGGGCATCCGGGCCATGCAGGCCCGGCGCTGGCCCACCGGGGCGCACCGCGTCGACGCCGTGGTCCTCACCATCGCACTGCTGTGCACCAAGAGCTTCGACTACGAGGCGCTCATGCTGCGCGAGCTGCGTGACCGCCGCGGTCTGGACCTGGACCGGGTGAGCAAGGTCGACGTCATCCACGGGCGCATGATCGTGGAGTACCGGGACGGGTCGATCGCCGTGGACGAGCCGGTCAAGGACTTCCACGGGGCCGCCCTCAAGGGTTGTGACGAGTGCGCCGACTTCCTGGGCCGCGGCGCCGACCTCTCGGTGGGCAGTGTGGGGTCCCTGGCGGGGTGGTCCAGCCTGCTGGTGCGCACCGAGGCCGGCCGTCTGGCCTTCGACCGGGCCCGGGGTCGCCTCGACGTGCGCGACCTCGACGACCCCGAGGCCCTGGTGCGCCTGGACAACCTGGACAAGCGCATCGCCGAGCGCACCCTGCAGCGCAAGCTCGACCCCGACGGTCCCCTCTTCATCGATTTCGCCGAGCACCTCGGCAACTACCTCGGCACCGACCGGGCCCCGGTGGTGCGGGACCGGTGAGCGCCTCCGCCGGCGCCCCCGGGGCGGTGCAGGCCGCCGAGGGCCCGCGCCTGGCCCGGCTGGAGGAGCCCGAGGCCATGCGGGATGCCCTGCGTGAGGCCGTCCTGGCCGGCGCCGACTGGCGCGAGGGCTTCGCCGACGACGTCTGCGTAGGGGTGTGGATCTGGGAGGCGTGGCGCGCCGCCCTCGAGCCGGCCGGCATGAGCCGCGAAGCCTTCGTCGACGTCGTGGTGGGCTACCGGCGTGAGCTGTGGCTGTGGCTCGTGGGCGAGCGGGGGTGGGAGCCGTTCCTGGCCGGCCTGGCGGGGCGGGTGGCGAGGCGCATCCCGCTCGGATGAGCGCCCCCGGCGCCGGGACCGGCCGGGCGCCGCACCCCGGTCCGGTGGTGGTGCTCAGCGGGGTGGCCGTGGTGCGCGACGGCCGGGCCATCCTCGAGGACGTCGACTGGGAGGTGGGCCGGGCCCAGCGCTGGGTGGTGCTCGGTCCCAACGGCTCGGGCAAGACCACCCTGCTCCACGTGGCCGGCATGCGCCTGCTCCCCACCCGGGGCACGGTGGAGGTCCTGGGCGAGCGCTACGGCCGCACCGACGCCCGGGCCCTGCGCACCAGGGTGGCCCTGGTGAGCCAGGCCCTCCTGCGGAGCCTCCGACCGTCGCTGACCGCCCACGACGTCGTCCTCACCGGTCGCTTCGCCGCCCTGGAGCCGTGGTGGCACCGCTACGGGGCGGCCGAGCACGACCGCGCCGACGAGCTCCTGGCCGCGGCCGGGCTCGAGGCCCTCGGGGCACGGGAGTTCGGCGTCCTGTCCGAGGGCGAGCGCCAGCAGGTGCTCCTGGCCCGGGCCCTCATGGGTCGGCCCGAGCTGGTGCTGCTGGACGAGCCCGCCGCCGGCCTCGACCTCGGGGCCCGGGAGCGCCTGCTGGCCCGCCTGGCGGCCCTGGCGGGCGATGCCGGCGCCCCGCCCCTCGTCCTCGTCACCCACCACGTGGAGGAGATCCCGGCCGGGACGACCCACGCCGCCCTGGTGCGGGGCGGGCGCATGGTGCGGGCCGGGCCCGTCGCCGCCGTGCTCGACTCCGAGGCCGTCTCGGCCTGCTACGGGGTGACGGTGGAGGTGCGGGAGGAGGCCGGGCGCTTCACGGCCCGGGCCGCCCCGTCGGCCCCATCGCCCAGAGCGCGCGTCCGAGCGCACAGGGCCACCTCTGCCCCCGGCGGCGACTGAGACCCTCCCGGGGCGGGTCGCCCCGGGACCGGGCCGGTCCGGCGGTGACCAGGGAGGACGAGGCCCGTTTGCCGCCTCCGACGGTGTTGGCTAGAACCGGAGCGTTCCCGGGAACCGGCGGGGCGCGCGGACCGTTCCCGACCATCCACCAAACGTGGCGGACCCGTGGCTAGGGTCGACGACATCGGAAGGTAGGTCGAGGAGTTCTTGGCGATCGTGGTCCTCCTGATTCTCGTGGTGCTGTGGGCCGCAGTCCTCGGTCCCGGATTCGTCCGGCGCATGCTGGAGCGGCGGTCGGGCGACTCCATCGGCACCTTCCACCGCAACCTGCGCGTCCTCCAGCGCGCCACGCCCGGCTCCACCCGCCCGCCGGGCCGCCTGGCCGGTCCCGGGATGACCGTGCCGCTCGGCGCCCTGGGGTCCCCCGTGCCGCTCGTCACGGCGGCCGGGAGCACCGACCCCGGTGACGACGGCGACCCTCCGGTGGGATGGCGGCTGCCGGGTCCCGCCACCCGACGACCCGAGCTCGTCCTCATGCGTCCCGGCCCCGTCACGGCGGCGCCGAGCGGGTCCCCCGGAGCGGGCGGGGGGCGGGGACGCGTCGACCCCTACCTGCGCCCCGGGGCGTGCAAGCGCCGCCGCGACGTCCTGCTGTGGCTGGTGTGCGCCCTCCTCGGCACGGGGGTGCTCGGGGCCATCCCGCAGCTCCGGGTGCTGCTCGACGTGACCGCCTTCGTCGGGGTCGTCACCGTCGGGTACCTGGTGCTCCTGGTCCGCCTGCGCCGCCGGGCCGTGGAGCGCTCGGCCAAGCTCCGCTACCTGCCCACCCCCGAGGACATCGAGCCCTCCATCGTGATCCGCCGGCGCGCGGCGCGCTGAGCCCGCCCACGTGGGGGTCGGCGACCGACGGTCCGATCTGGCCCGCCTGGGGGACGAGGCCCGGGGTGAGCTCGAGGCCGCGCATCGGGGCCGCGAGGAGGCCCTGGCCCGCTGCCGGGAGACCATCCGGGCCTGCGGTCTCGCCATCCGGGCCGTGCACCGGCTCCAGCCCGACGAGGTCGGGGCCCGCCTGGCCGAGGCCGAGGACCGCCTGCGCCGGGCCCAGGCCGCCCTGGGCCCGTTCCCCCGCCTGGCCGCGGCCGGCTTCCTGCACGACGCCGAGAAGGAGTACGCCGAGGCCCGGCTGACCGGTGCCCTGGTGGCCGGGGCGGCCCTGCCCGGCCACGGGGAGCTCGGCGTGGGCCTCCCCGCCTGGCTCACGGGCCTGGCCGAGGCGGCCTCGGAGCTGCGCCGCCACCTCCTCGACCGCCTGCGGGGCGGAGAGGCCGGGCGGGGCGAGGAGCTGCTCGGCGCCATGGAGGACGTCTACGACCTGCTCGTGACCATCGAGTACCCCGACGCCATCACCGGCGGCCTGCGCCATGCCACCGACGCCCTGCGCGCCGTGCTCGAGCGCAGCCGGGCCGACGTCACCACCACGGTCCTCCAGGCCGGGCTGGCCCGGGCCATCGAGGCCCACCTGCCCCGGACCGGGGCTCCCGGGCCGGACCCTCAGCAGTAGGGGCGGGCCAGGGTCAGGAGGAACTCGGCGCCGGGCGCCTCCCACATGGCGTCGACCAGGAACCCGGCCCGGTACAGCTCGTCCTCCACCCCCTGGGGGGTGAACTTGGCGCTGATCTCGGTGAGGAGGTCCTCGCCCGCGGCGAAGGCCACCGTCATGTCGAGGTCGGCGATCTCGACGAGCTGGTCCCGCCGGGCCCGCAGCCGCATCTCGATCCAGGCCGCATCCTCGTCCCAGCGGGCCACGTGGTCGAAGGCGTCGGGGTCGAAGGTGGCGTGCAGCTCCCGGTTGAGCACGTGCAGGACGTTGCGGTTGAACGCCGCCGTCACCCCGGCGGCGTCGTCGTAGGCGGCCACCAGGCGGTCCGGGTCCTTGACCAGGTCGGTGCCGAGCAGGAGGCGGTCGTCGTGGTCCATGGTGCAGTCCAGGTCGAAGAGGAACTTGCGGCGCTGCTCGGGGGTGAGGTTGCCGATGGTGCTGCCCAGGAAGGCCACCAGGCGCCGCCCCTCGGCCGGCACCAGGTCGGCGTGGAGGTGGAAGTCGCCCACCACCCCGTGCACGGTGAGCCCCGGGTACTCCCCGGCCAGCTGGGCGGCGGCGGCGCGCAGGGTGCCCTCGCTGACGTCGAGGGGGATGTAGCGCCGCAGCGTCCCGGCCGCCTGCATGGCGTCGAGCAGGACGCGGGTCTTCTCGCACGTGCCCGCTCCGAGCTCCACCAGGGTGTCGGCGCCGGCGCCGGTGGCGATCTCCTTGGCGTTCTCCTCCAGCAGGGCCCGCTCGGCCCGGGTCGGGTAGTACTCGGGCAGCCGGGTGATCTCGTCGAAGAGCATGCTGCCCCGGTCGTCGTAGAACCACACCGGCGGGAGGCGCTTGACCGGGCCGGCCAGTCCGGAGCGCACGTCGAGCTCGAGGGCCCGGCGCAGGTCCTCGGGGCCGAGGTGGACGTCGATGCGGGGGGTGGGTGCCACGGATCGCGCTCCCTCAGGTGTCACG